>NZ_JBPFDQ010000060.1:22945-30635 GCF_059415045.1 Ferdinandcohnia sp. SAFN-114
TCAGCGCGAGGGTGTCCGAAGTTTGAGGATCTTCAGACTCTGGAATGCGGAATCTGTGCAGGGGTGTCCGAAGTTTGTCAATCTTCAGACAACGGTTGGCATATTCACCGCGAGGGTGTCCGAAGTTTGATGATCTTCAGACAAGGGAAGGCGGAATCAGGGCGGGGGTGTCCGAAGGTCTAGTAACTTCAGACAATCGGTGGCATATTCAACGCGAGTGTGTCCGAAGTTTGGGGATCTTCAGACAGTGAAAGGCGGAATCAGTGCAGGGGTGTCCGAAGGTGAAGTAGCTTCGGACATAAGTCGGCAAAATCTGCACAAGTGTGTCTCTGAAACCAAATAATTCCTCTAATATTAGGCGTTAATTTATCGAAAAAAATTAAAGCGTGAATTCATAGGTGAATTCACGCTAAAAAATATATTGTGTTTTATGTTCTGCTCCCTGAATTGGAACCTATTAAAGTATTCCCTGTCTTCGTTAATCATCAAGTTGTTGTACTTGGAAAAGGTTGAAATAATGTCCTTTTTGGCTCATTAATTCGGCATGCGTTCCGACTTCTACGATTTCACCATGCTCAATTAAGACAATTTTATCGGCATGTGTAATCGTGGATAACCGATGAGCAACGATAAAAGTAGTACGATTTTTTGCTAATTCTTCTAGTGATTCCTGAATGAGGTGTTCACTTTCCAGATCCAATGCTGAAGTTGCTTCATCCCAGATTAGTAATGGCGGATTTTTTAAGAATACGCGAGCAATTGCAATTCGTTGTTTTTGTCCACCAGACAGCTTTACGCCTCGTTCCCCTACTTTTGTATCATACCCTTGAGGGAGATTTTCGATAAATTCATGGGCATTAGCTGCTTTAGCTGCTTCAATAACTTCTTTGTCAGTTGCTCCTGGTTTACCAAGCAGAATATTATGCTTGACGGATTCACTAAATAAAAAGGTGTCCTGATGGACCATCCCAATTTTATCACGAAGACTTCTTACCTTAAAAGAACGAATATCCGTCCCATCTAATAAGATTCTTCCTCCAGTTACATCGTAGAATCTTGGTACTAAGCTGACCAGTGTCGACTTTCCTCCACCACTCATTCCGACTAGAGCAACTGTTTCTCCACTTTGAATGTTAAGATTAATATCCTTTAGAACGACTTGATCGTCGTCATCATCGCCATAAGAAAATGTTACATTTTCAAAACTCATGTTTCCGGCTACATTTTTACATTCAATCGCATTCGGCAAGTCGACGATATCATACTTTTCATCTATAAATTCAAATACACGATCCATCGAAGCAAGGGCTTGTGTTAATGTTGTTGATGAGTTTACAAGTCGTCTTAACGGGTTGTAGAGTCGATCAATATAAGCGACAAACGCAACCAAAGTTCCGACTGTTAAATCACCTTGAATCACTTGAAAGCCTGCATACCCGATGACAAGCAATGGAGCGATATCTGTTATCGTATTAACGACAGCAAAGGTTTTTGCATTCCAGCTTGTATGGTCTAATGCCTTTTGTAGAAAATTGCTGTTTTGTTTATCAAATAGCCTTTGTTCATGATCTTCAATTGCAAAACTTCGGATAACAGGAATCCCTTGCACACGTTCATGAAGATACCCTTGTACCTCAGCCAATGCCTGTGATCTTGATCTTGTAAGATGGCGAAGTCTGCCATAAAAATACTTAATCGAAAAGCCATAAAGTGGAAACAAAATAATAGAAACGATTGTTAATGGAATATCGAGTGTTAGCATAATCGCAATTGCAATAAAAATTGTAAACAGATCAAGCCATAAGTTCATTAATCCAGTAATGACAAATGTTTTCGTTTGCTCCACATCATGAATAACCCTAGATATTACTTCACCCGCTCGTGTATTGGCATAATACCTTAGACTTAGCTTTTGTATATGATCAAAAAGCTGGTCACGGATATCATAGAGGATTTTACTACCGACCCACTGTGCATAATATTGACGATAATATTCAACGGGTGGCCGCAGTACAAGAAAAATAAATAACATGATTCCCATCGCTAAGAAAAGTTTCGATAGTTTTTCATCTTGTGTAAGATCTGCAGCGATGACATCATCCAATACATATTTCAGTAATAGTGGAGTGAGCATTGGAATCGAGAATTTTATGATACCAATGATAATTGTGATAAAGATTTGAAACCGGTACGGCTTCACAAATTTCATATAACGTCTAGTACTCCCCAATCCCCTGACCTTCCTTCTAGTTGTTGTACAATCAATTACCCGAAAAACAATCGGGTTAAAATTTGAAAACCTGTTGTTATTTTCAACAGGTTTTAGAGGTTATTCAATTGCGCCTTTACATATTTGCGCGCAGATTTTTAGGCCCACACGATGTCGGTCACAAAGATGTTGCCACAGGAAGTGGCGGTTTTAGTCTTTGATTTATTGCTCGAAAAAAATTCATAAAAATCTGTGGCATCAGCCGGAGGCTTAACATTATTCAATAGAAGTTGGGACTTCTACTGAATAATGTTAACTTCGATAGGTTAGATAGCGCTCGTACCAGATATCAATAAAATCCGGTGCAAATGGACCTTTACGCCCACGAATCCATTGGATAAGCTTGTCCACATTATTTTTTAATATCTTATCGATGACATCAGGATAATTCATTTCACGACGATGCTTTTCATACTCATCCTCGTCTAATAAGATAAATGTCATATCTGGAAAAACCTTTATATCCAAATCATAATCGATATATTTCAATGCTTCATCATCGGAAATAAACGGGGAACTGATATTACAATAATAATAAACCCCATCCTCACGTATCATTCCGATAATATTAAACCAATGGCGCGCATGAAAATAACATATAGCCGGTTCACGTGTAATCCAAGTCCGGCCGTCGGACTCTGTCACAGTTGTGCGGTCATTCCCGCCTATGACTATGCTTTGTGTACCCTTAAGCACTCTAGTTTCTTCCCAAACACGGTGAATATGGCCATTATGTTTATAACTATGGATTTGTATTTTATCTCCTTCCATGGGAATACCCATTCTCTCTCCCTACTTTCACTTTGGGCAGCTTTGTCTTATACATTTCTAAATCTTCCAAAATTTGATATAGATTTTGTATATTATTCGATAGGTTTAATGCCGAACTCCCATATCGAACGTATTAAAACAAAGAAAAACCTTTTTCTATTATTATAACGGTTAGTCACATTTTTTAAAACAAAAGAGCCATCGTTATTTTTCGATGACTCTTTTACGCAACATATTTAGACAGTTTGATGGATTTTGCCTTGATAGGATCGAATAACTTCTTCCGTTTGTTGCTGGAATAAGTCATGGATCTGCGTTAGCTCATCTTGCATACGTTTTATCTCTTCTTGGATCGGCTGGAGTTCAGTTTCTTTTTGAAGTTCTAAAATTTGCTTCTCTAGTTCTTGGCATCTTTCAATTTCAGATTGAATGAAAAGTAGCTTATCCATTGTTTTTAACTGTTCACCAACAAGGGCATTAAAATCGCTCATCATGTGATCCTCCTAATTGTCTATGAACTATTATTATTGTTATAACCTATTATTTCTGGAAATAGACTCAATTTCCTTTGTCTATGTATGTAGTTATATAGGAGGTTTTGTCAAACTATCAAGGAAGGGCGTTGGCTAGCGGGTCATTATTTGAATTTTAGGATATCATCGATTTTATGAAAGACTCTACGATGGCGACTTTCCTCCATTCGGGACTTCATCCTCCTTATGAAAGACTTTACGATGGTGACTTCCCCCCGTTCGGGAATTCATCAGCCTCCTCATCCAACTCAAAAAAGAAAAAGGAAAACACTTCCCGACGAATACGGGAAGTGTTTTAGGTAAAGCAGTAAGTATTTTGATTATATTAGCCTTGGCCTTTGTTAGACTGAGACTGTTGGTTTTGACGTCTTACTTCTTGAGCGTTTGTTTCGCTAGCAAACTCAGTACCGAATTGACCACCAGCACCTTGAGATTGAGCGTTTTGTTGTCTAACTTGTTGTACGTTAGTTCCAGCTGAAGTTTTGTTTGGTTGTTTAGCCATTGTAATCACCTCCACGACAATTAATTTGTCCTAGAAAGGAATTTAATATCCATAAAAAATATTATTTAAAAATAGGATATTTTTACATACTTTGGATAATCTTATTAATTGAACATAGTGAAACTAATATGATGTTCAAAAAGGAGGGTAATTGAAGATGTATGCTGGTCGAGACATGACTCATTTATCAATGATCCCAAAAAATGAATGGAAGGAAAGCGAGCTTGCTTTTTTCCACCATTCCTTTCAACAAATTGTCCCTTATTTAAATGCTGAGGGCCAATCCCTGCACCGTGAAATCGTCCAGGAAATTGAAGCTAGGGGCGGTTTCCACCGTAACAATGAATATACAAGTGATATTAAATTGTCGTATGATTGATTTTAGGTAGAGATAAAGTGGGTCAAGGGACCTGTCCCCTTGACCCATTTATTTAGTGAGGTAGCTTTTTAATATTTTTTGATGGGAAACTGGGAAGGTGTATTGTTCCATTTCCTTTAGGCTAACCAGCTTCAAGTTGTCGGTTTCCTTTATAGTACCCTCTATTTTCCCTTCAAACACAGTTATGTTCCAAATCAAATGAGAAAACACATGCTGAATTGTCGTGAATGCTTGGCCAATTTTTGCATTTACTTGATACTCGTTAGTCAAGAAATCACCGAGCTGTTCTTTTGGTGCCTGGACATCTAGAATGGTTTCATTGTTTGGAAATTCCCACAGATTTGCTAAAAGTCCTTTTTCAGGTCGTTTATGGATTAAAAGTTTGCCATCCTCGTTTTGAAGGACAACTGCCGCCATAGATACAGCCGTTGGTGCCTTTTTCTTACTCTTTACTGGTAGTTCTTTTTGAACACCCTCTGCAAAAGCTCTACAATGTTCTTGAACGGGACATAATAGGCATGCAGGATTTCCTGGAACGCAAATCAGTGCACCTAATTCCATTAAAGCTTGATTAAAAGCAGATGGATTATCTTTTGAGATAATTTCTCTGACAATATCTTCAAACAATTTGCGCGTTTTGGGCTTAGCAATGTCATCCCATACTGATAAAATTCTTGAAAGTACTCGCATCACATTTCCATCCACTGCAGGCTCAGGTATTCCATAAGCAATACTAAGGATTGCCCCAGTAGTATATGGGCCTACACCTTTTAGACTCGAAATTTCTTCAACTGTATTTGGAACCTTACCATCATATTCTTGCGCAACTTCCTTAACAGCAGCATGAAGGTTTCGAACACGTGAATAATACCCTAGGCCTTCCCATGCTTTAAGTACTTTCTCTTCATCTGCCTCAGCAAGATCTTCGATTGTCGGAAACTTAGAAACGAAATTCTCAAAATACGGAATCACTGTATCGACTCTTGTTTGTTGGAGCATAATTTCCGAAACCCATACTTTATAAGGATCTTGATCCTGCCTCCAAGGAAGGTCTCTTTGTTCTTTTTCAAACCAATCAATTAAATCATTTTGAAATTCATTTATCGAAAAACTTTCTAAAAGTTTCATTTGTCCATACCATTCCCTCTCCCAAGGTGATAAAATTAAAATAATTTACCTACATGAAGAAAAAGCTTGTCCTTCTTCATGAAATCCTATCTTAAAACCCCAAAAAATTAGTGTTCCATTCAATTTTTTTCAAACATCTTTTTAAATTGAGATTGTTGGTTACATTAAACTTAGGAACAACTAAAAGCACAAGCGCCTTGTTCAGCTCTGACAAGCACAAGACGATTCGGCTAGAAGGTTGCTTTTTAACCTTCTTGCCGAATCGAATTGTGACCTCGAGGGGCTAGGCGATGCAGCTAGACAAGTTCGAAAAAGGAGGTCCCATTTTGGATACAGGAACACATATCGTTATGGGTTTTGCTTTAGGTGGCATTGCCACACTTGACCCACATGTTACGGTTAACCCCGCTACTACTCATGCCGTGATCCTAGGAACGTTAATTGGTTCGCAAGCACCAGACCTTGATACGATACTTAAATTACGAAACAATGCTCATTATATAAAAAATCACAGAGGAATTACACATTCCATACCGGCGGTTTTACTTTGGCCGATATTGATTACTGGAGCCCTTTTATTCTTTTACCCAGAAGCGAATCTATTATCTTTATGGATGTGGACCTTTATTGGTGTCATTCTCCATGTATTTGTCGATATTTTTAATGCATATGGAACGCAAGCGTTACGGCCTTTTTCTCACAAGTGGGTAGCATTAGGTGTTATTAATACATTTGACCCCTTTATCTTCCTCATGCATTTAGTAGGTATTATCGTGTGGAAGTTTGGGCTGCACCCAGGAGTAACATTCTTTTCCGTATATGCAATCCTTCTGGTTTATTATATCATTCGATTTCGAATGCGAAATAAGGTTGAAGCAGCCGTTCGTGCCAAAATCGATGAAAAAATCACAGAGGTTATTATTTCTCCAACCTATCGTTTCAGTCAATGGCATATTGCCGTCATAACAGAGAAATATTTTTATGTTGCTCGCTCTGTAAACAACGAACTTATTTTACATGATCAATTTGTTAAACGCCCAATTCCTGATACACCTGTTATAAATGCTGCAATAAAGGACAAGAACCTTGCTGCATTCCTCCACTTCTCACCCGTTTATCGATGGGAAGTTGATGAGTATGATGATTATTATGAAGTTCGCTTTATTGACTTAAGATATCGAAGCAAGGGACATTATCCATTTGTTGCGGTTGTACAGCTGGATCTTGATTTAAATATTATAACATCCTATACTGGCTGGATTTTCAGCGAAGAAAAACTCCGTAAAAAACTAGAGCTCATCCCGAGTTAAACCATTCCCCCCATAACAATGTTGTTATGGGGCTTATTTACTTCCAATTACTTGATAAGGATTACCATTAATTCACGTTCTCCATTTTACATCATAAGAGGTCAAGAACTCCATACTAGTAATACGTGTTTAAAGGAGAGAACTCCCTTTTTGCACGATATCCAATTTTGCTTCTATAGGAGGTATTCGCATGCGGAACAAAAAACGAGGATTCCCAAACCAGAATCGTAATAAGTTTCAGGGTGAGCCTAGAGCAAAGGCAGAATACGCTTCAACAAGAGCAGATGGTTCCATTAACACACATCCACAAGAACGAATGAAGGCTTCAAGTGAGCGACACGATTTTTAACTTAGGGATCAGACCAAAGACTAAGAACGCCACATCATGTTGGCCTAAATCGATTCGAGTATAACTTGGAGGTGCGTATAATGGGTAAAAAAGGCTATAAACGAAATGAATACAACAATCCTTTCCAACAAGCATGGGCAAATCCAAAACATGCATGGGCACAGGTAAATGGTGAAACAAGACGGACACAAAATCTCATTATATTGGAGCATCAAACAAGAAAACAATCATAATTAGAAAAGTGAAGCGGCTTGTCAGCCCCGACAAGCACAAGACGGGCCGGCTTGTTCTTTAACCTTCTTGATGGAATGGCTTGTGACCTCGAGGGGCTAGGCGATGCAGCTAGACAATAATAAAAACCAGAGAGATCGTTAATCTGTACCCCTTGTAAAGGACATTTTAAAAAAAGCTAGGCTACTTTAAGAAGATGATCTCTGTATTGAACAGGG
>NZ_JBPFDQ010000061.1:0-30604 GCF_059415045.1 Ferdinandcohnia sp. SAFN-114
TTTGTCTCGAAATTTCTCAAGAAGAGGAAGTTTAGACTTTTCTGTCCAATTGGTTTATACTTTTTTGTCTTTTTACATCAGTAAGGGGGCAGCTTGCCCTTATTATTCCAAACAAGTATTTCGTGTATAATATCAATTTTACGAACAATTATGGATTTAAGAATATATGTTTGGTATAATAAAAGAAAAAATAGCTCAACCCTGCCTTAACGGTAGCGGGGAAAAGCTATTTCCGAACATGATATAATTGTCAGCTCTGCCTAATTGGTAGCGGAGAAAACAATATATTAACTTATTAATTATTCTATAGCAGACTTTATATTTAGTCAACAAGCTATAATTTAGAGCAAGGAGTCTATGATGAACTATTTAATTTACTTTGACGAATCTAATAAGATTTATCAATTTGATAAGGAATATTCATATTATGGAGCTTATAGTGGGACAGACTTTGCACTTGCTCATATCGTTACAAAAGTACGAGATATAAATAAGAATGCAGTTCAAAATCTGAACTACATTCTAGAGAATATTCCAAGGATAGGAATATTAAAAAGTACTTTAGAACATTACATACGGTCATCAACGAAAATGTGAAAATAATATTCTTATTGTCAACAACGAAGATGCTTTTTCTTCGGCTGCTAAGATCGGCATGTCTTCATCAGAAATGAGAAATTTATTCTATATAAAAATACCGGAAAGATTGTTTTATGGAGCGACCAGAGATTTACCATCATTAAATGACGATGAGTTGGTTCACGTTAAAATCAAGATTGATAGAAATGGTGAATATGACAAACTTGGATTAATCGAAAAAATAATTGAACAGATGAATGCTCATTTTGCTTATAGAAATAAGAACTATCGAGTGAATAAATTCATTTCACAGGATTCTAAAAAGTCTATTCCTCTTCAAATTGTTGATACTTTTATGGGTATTGTAAAGGATACACAGAAGACTCTGACGTTTCCAAAATAAAAAGTGATTTAATTTACCGCTTTTTATCTGAACAGGAGAATTTGATTCGTTTTCAAAATCAAATTAGGGTATTTAAATGGACAGGTAGTGAGGAATTAGAAAGAATAAATATTTCTGATCATCTATCCCCTTTTATGGTTTATAAAATAAACTATGATATTGGTGACATTGTAAAGATACAACAAATACTTGCTTCCGAACCCGATATATCTACAAAAGAATTAAGAGAAAGATTAGAGTATCCTAATACAATGTTACGAACTTTGCTTGGATATAAAGACCAGATAAGCGGAATAGGTAGAAACGCTTTTTTACTTAATGATTAATATAATAAATAGGAGAAAACTTATGAAACAAATATCATTTGATGATTTATTTAAAAATGAAAAGTCCAATAATGATCCATCTTCCTCTCAACTTCCTGAACAAATAATAAAATTACTAGAATCTGGTATAACTAGTGTACTTGAAATGTGCGAAAGTTTGATCAATGAAGGATATATTTCTAAGGAACGTTTTTCTTCTACAGATAAGCCTAAAGATTATCCAAAAGTATGCTTAATCTTAGATGAAATGGTGCAACAAGGTAAAGTTGAGTTGATTGAGGATATGGATAAGACGAATAGAATTTACCGCTTAAAATAACAATGGGAGCGTAGGTAAATATGAAAAGTCATGAATACAGAAATGGAAGGCTAATACAGACAAATAAAAGATTTTCTCAACTTAAAATGAAACAAAAGGAATGGATTGGTAATCTACTTAGAGAAAGATATACAGAAAACTATTTGAAGAATGGAAAAAAACCATCAAAACAAGAAAGAGACAAAATTTTATATGATGTGTATGATTTTATTTGTGAAAAGGAAATCTGGATTCCTATGTATGAAGTTGAAAGGTATTATCAGAGTAAAATAAGTTCCTATACCAAAAATATAGAAAAAATTTATTTGTAACTCAATGGGAGTAACGCTAACCCATCAGATGAGAAAACTTTTATACTTCCAGACTAGGTTTCATCTTATCTTGATACAAGTACTCTTCTATTCATAAAACCGTATCACGATACGGGGCTATAACAGTTGTAAAGTATACGTTGTTCCTATTTTATTGTCAATAATTATAATGTTCGCCAAAAATGAATTATACACGAAATTCGACAACATTCGACATTAAAGGAGTGAATCATCATTGGCAAAATCGAGACAGCACATGCAGCATAAAAAGAAATATGAGTCAATGCTTGATATCATGCCTCCTTACGTAACGGAATATGTTAGACGTAAGGAATCAGAATTTCTATCCCCCTCTACCCTATTTAACTATCTAAAGGATCTTGAACATTTTTTTAATTGGTTGATTGTAGAAGGATATTCTAATGCTGAAACTATTCAGGATATAAACATGGATGTTTTAGAGCACCTTCCCCTAGAGGATGCCATATATTACTTTGATGCACTTTCTAACGAGGATATAGAGGTTTCTAAGGGTGAAACTAAGACAAGAAAACAAAGCTCTGTTAACCGTAAAAAATCGGCTTTACGCTCCCTCTTTAAATTCCTAACTACTCAAACTGAAAATAAAGAAACAAAAGATGGGAAAAAGAAAGGGGAACCATATTTTTATCGTAATGTTATGCAAAAGATCCCTGTCAATAAAGTAAAGGAGTCTCTAGGTGAACGAGCACGAAAAATAGCCGATTCTATCTTTATTGAAAATGATGATATATATTTCTTAGATTATATAAAAAATGAGTATGAGAAAAGGTTATCTAAGGCTCAACTGAGGTATTTTCTACGCGATAAAGAGAGGGATTATGCAATTCTTTCATTATTTTTAGGAAGTGGCATTAGGCTAAATGAATTGGCAAACCTCCGTATACGAGATATAAATTTTCGCAAAGAAACGATTCGGGTTATTCGTAAAGGGGATAAAACTGATACTGTTCAGGTTGTTCCAGACTCATTATTGGACTTAAAGGATTATTTATCGGTTAGAAATGAGAAATATGGCGCTTCAAATGCTGATCATGAGTTTGTTTTTGTAGGTAAGTACCAAGGGACTACATCTCCACTTTCAATTCGTGCAATTCAAGACTTAGTAAAGAAATATACAAAAGCCTTTAATGATAACGTGGCTATGTCACCACATAAATTACGTCATACCTATGCTACAAATCTATTGGAAACTTCAAATGATATTACGCTTGTGATGGAACAATTAGGTCATACTTCAACGACTACAACTATGCTATATGTTCACTCCACGCAAGCAAAGGCTAAACGAGCTGCGGATGCTATGAGTAATCGTAGAAAATCGATTCAAAATAACGAATAATAGAGGTTTTGATAAAAAGCTATGTATGGTCTCTATGTATACCTAGGGGACTATACATAGACTCTGTAATTCCTTTCAGCCTCAGTTGTTGTTATAATGACGGCGTCTATTTGACCTTCTATGTATAAGAAAATGAGCGCGACTAAATAGTTGAAATATAAAGTGTTTTTACTAATATTTAACAAAAATATTTATAATTAGAAAATGAGCTAGTTGCTCGCAATATCGCCACCTAAATTGTCCATCTGTTTGCTTTTTCACCCCGATTTTTAATAAAAAAGAAACCCATATCAAATTAATGAGTTCCTTAAATCCATTCTACAAATGAAGAAATCCTTAATTTCCCTTCAGATGTATAGTTTCTATATTTAACAAGACATTCTAACTCAGGTTTGAAATAAATATATCTATCATTTTCATTCTGCGTAAGTTCCCTACTCATTTCATAAAGCTTTGTTCTTTCGCTAGGAATCATAAACTCCATTCATCACGGTCTAAAATAAAGGAAAATAGAATCTAAGGATCGTTGATAATATAGGAACTTTCATCTTAGATTTAAAATAGCTCCAATACAGAAAAAAAATTGTATGAGCAAAATTATGAGCACTAATATTAGCCACAAGTTATTTTTTATAAAGGCTTGAGGTTATTTTTTATATCCGTGAAAATTCTCCTTAATACTCCTCTCCTAACCATAAATCAGGAATATCAATACCGTATTCTTTTGGATTTCCAAGGCTCCTATCCAGCTTTAGTCCACATTCTTCGCACTCAACTTCGTAAATTCTCCACCATCCATTTATAGCTTGGTCTTGGTCATCATAGTCCCACTCATCCTCACGGTATGTAACAAGAGATTTTTTACCGCAAACAAAGCAATCTAAAACTTCATACCCATCACTTCCTAGAAGAGCTTCCGCTTTCCTTTCAGATTTTTTTTTATGTTTGCCCATAGTTCTAAATTCCCATGGTATATTATATGATGCTAAGCCCACAGCTTTATAAAATGCTACCTCAGAATAATTTATTCTATTTTTACTAGTAGCTTGTATTATTTTTGCTATAGGGTCTATATTGATTTTAGGTGATTTATATTTCCAATACTTTTCTGAACCTTGGTATACTGATGATTCAATACAATCAAGTACACACGGTAAAACATTAGAACCAATAAACCTATCTAATTCACTATAAAGCAATACATAAGTACCTCTATGCCAAGCTCTATTTCGAAGTAGGTTTAGATCAGACAATACCCTATAGTACTTATTAATAATCTCTGCTACCTTACTCTCTGAGCTAGTTAAGGATTTCAACCTTTTTACTGCCACCATAAATTCCACAGTTTGATTAGTAATACTAGCACTAGCTATACCCTTATTAACCAAATCCATAATGAAACGTCCGTTATCAGTCTCTAATTTAACAGCCAAGATTGGATTAATAAGGCGTAGTTCGTCCTTAACTAACAGCTCTATAAAATGATGAAAGTGAAAAATAGTTTGTAAATATTTTTCTTGATAAGATAAATATCCTGCTAACCTTTTTTCATCATCTTTTTGAATTTTATTTCCTTCAATTGAAATATAACGTTCACTTACATGATAAGTACTGAAAAAGTTCTTCAATGCAATTCTCAAGGAAGCAAATGCAGCGTTAGTAGCATTCTCCTGCTTACCACTATCAATCTGAACACCATGCTCCCTCTGATTGAAATGAAAAAGATTGCTCATGAGTAATTCCCCCGCTTGTCCAAAACTTACGTGTTTTATGATTTTGATTACTAAAAAAGTATGAACTAAGTTAAGAGACCTTCGATTTATTGAGAGTGGTATATACATTATTTTATCGAACTTGCGATTAACGCTTACATTTCTTTTACTCACAAATAGTCTAAATTCGTTCGTGTACACCACAATTAGCCATTACAGATGTTCTTTCTGTGAAGGAATGAGTACAAATCAATGTTTTTATAGTTTAAATAAATTTTGTTATTGTTGACATGGTCTTACCCATCTTTAATGGTGCAATCCACATCTCTTTTCCAAATGACTTCCATGTCCTTGTCCTTAAACCATTTGAATAACTAATCATTGATTGACGATCATCATAGGCAACTAGTTCACATTTCCCCCAACGATTTTGTATATTCAATTTTCTTTCAATAATTGCACATAAGTTATAATCAATATTTTGAGAGGCTTTTAATCTATCAACGTCATCAGAGGTTATTTTTAATGTCCCTAGTTGGGTTGAAAAGTATGGATAATACACTTGTAGTTCTATATCTGTACTTATATCGCTTCCAATATCTTCACGGTACTTGAAAATTTTAAAATCTCTCTTCTGTATTGCTGTTTTTAGTGTATCATACTGAGGTAACCTAGATGATTTAACCGATATTGTTTTTAGGCCCTCTGGATATAAAGGATTTTGGGTACTCTTCCCCCAATTAATCGCATTTTTACCAATTGCAATATCCCAACCAGGGTCAGGTTTTTGAAAATTATCTGTTCTTATTTGATCATAAGCAACAGCTGGTACTTTAATATGATGAAAATAACTTAATACAGCAATTGTAGCAACATCACCCATTATTTTATCATCCAAAGCCTCAGATAAATCTCTTTTATTCATCCCTGGTCGATCAATACTATATCTTAGCTTTTTTGCTGCCCAATAAATTGCATTATGAATGCCTTTCAGAGTAACGGGCCAAGATACTGGTATCGGTGTATTCATGATTATCCCCCCTAATTTAACACCAATAATTTATTTTAATGAATTTTCACTTACATATTCTGTTGTTGAAGTATGCTTATAATTTTCAACTTCATTATCATAATCATATATCATTCTCAAGCCTAGAATTTGACTTCCTTGAGGAACGATATTGGTATGAACAGCAAATTTTGATTGTTCCTCTACCTTATATACAAGAGTATAGTTACTAAAACCTAACTTATTTGAAATTGTATTTATCCTATTATAATTACTTGAATCATCAAGATATGGCATCCAAGTAGATAAATCTTGCTTTACACGTTTAAATTCAAACAACTGGTTTTTTGACTGTTTATCTTTAGTTAAATAAACGGCATCGAAATCATTAATTACAGAAAACTTACTTAGACTTTCTCTTGTCCAAATTTGAAAATTATCATTTACACTCTTATTTACTTCTTTTATTGTTCCTACATTTTGATCAATATTAGGAAGAACATTATTAAAAGCACTTTTTAATTTGTCCCCATCCATGTTTACATATTTTCCGTTATATTTTTTATAACAGAAATAGTCCTGTTTAGTCGGCGAAAATATCAATATATTCATTTTTTTCTCGAACTTTGAATTAATAAAGTCAAAAACAACATTATCTTCAAGAATTTCTTGAATTTGCTGCCATAAACCTTCATCCGCTTCGATTGTTAATAGCCAGAGAAAGTTCTTATTTAATGAAACATATCTAATAGATACCTTAGTCTCCTCTGGTAAGTTTAAAGACTCACTAAATTTCTCATGACCAGAAACAAAATAGTTATTATCTGCAAACCAGTCATTTAACCAATCATTTTTAACTGTTTGAGTAGTCATATTTTTCCCCCTATATACATTTCACATGGGTAATTGTACCAATATTCCTATTTTTTTGGTATATATAAGCTCCAATTAGTTATTTTTACACAAAAAAAGGATAGTTGGTTTTTCATACCAACTATCCCTTGTTAATTTTTTATCAATCCTAAAGTAGCTTTTCTTTAAAGTCCTCTCTAAACTCTTCCTTAGCATCCTTATTATTTGAAAAAAACCTAATCCCAATCAATCGAACCTTTTCATTCTCACTTAGGATCTTCACATCTGTCCTAGTATTCAATGAAAGAAGAAACTCCTCTTTCCATTTATCCTTTTCACGCAAATTTTCTCCTTTGGGTTCAATAAAGACTTGATAAGTTGATTGATTATCTTTTAAATATAATAGGAAGTCGGGCATAAATCCTCTAACTCCATCAAACTCAACAATTTTCACCTTACGTTCATTCCTGATTAAATAAACTTCACTATATTTTTCTTGAAGTTGTTCCATGTAATTGTTAATAAAATCAATCATCTCATTTTCTAAACCATTCACAATTGCCTGGTCGTAAATGTACCAGTCATGTTCTTTCATATTTCGTGTTCTCACTACTTGAGTAACGTTAGAAACACTCCTATTTATATTACTTATCTCAATAACGTAATCATTTATTAGATTTGAAAAAGTAATCCCTTCAAAAATAGGAGTCCCCCTCTCCTTCATGTAGTTGGAGCGAATGTTTTTCTCTACATATGATATGAATTTCTCAACTATATTGAGCTTCTCCTGAATTGAAATTTCCCCGACACTTATTCCTTGTGGTAGTGAAATATTAATACTTAAGGAGCCCAGAAATTCTTTCTTTTCAATAAACTCTCTTATGCTAGATATACTTGGTACAAAATTTCTCAAGTTATTAAAACGAAAGAAACTATTACGTTGAATTGCTTTCCGCAATAAATTTTTTGATATATCTAATTGTTCTATATGTCTGTTTGAACCAGCTGAGTTTACTTGAGTTGTTCCATAATGTTGCTCAACAGTTGTTTCGTATAGCATTTCATAGGTAGAAGAAACATTATAATCCTTGAAAGATTGGTAATCATCAGGTGTTGTAGGAACAACTTTGTTTATATAGATTTTTCCCGTTTTAAATAGTTCTTGTTTCTTAAACTTTGATTTCACTTTTGCTTCTAATCGTTCATATTTATCTTCTTGAACTTGAATATTTGCCGTTTCTAAGGATTTCTCAAGGTTTTTAATGTATGAGTTTTCATTAATTGTGTGATAGTGTAAAGTTTCTATTACCTTCAATGGACTGTTATCGAAATCGAAACGTCTAGTAAAAGACAATTCATTATTAAATTTGAAAGGATAATATCTTGCTCCTCTTCCAATTAATTGAGCTTCACTGTCAGTAGATGTTTTTGTGTTCGTTGCTCCCTCACTAATTCGAACAATATCAAACAGGTTCAATACATCCCAACCTTCATTTAATTTTGCAACAGCAAAAATTGCACGGATTGGGTTGTTTTCATCCTCGAGAGTATTTAACAGGAGGGCGTTGCTTTCTGACATAAAGTTTGAATCATTTGCGTTTAGTATTGTTTCATTAGTAAAGTCCCATTTCAAATCAAGTACAACTTTTCCTAAATCCTTATTTTTATAATAAAGAAACATTTTTCGCCAAATACTATTTTCATTTTGATAAACTGCAAGTCCACGTTCAATTACCTTCTGTAAACTTTCATTTGTAAGATTATCTACTAAGCTTAAAAATGATTCGTTTGCTTCTATTGAAGTAGCTATTTTATTTGATTTAAAAAGAATAATCGGCTTTAAAGATATATTATAATCCTGAGCAACATATTTTCTATATTGACTAAGTAATATACCTTGAAGCATCTTATCCTTGTCCTCTTCATTTGCACGTAAAAGCACGACATTTTTTGAATAACCGTCTCCCATGAACTTCTTTAAATCATATTGGTACACAATTTTATCTTTGTACTTTTCGAAGAGTGCATCATTATTTAAATCGATAGTTGCTGTAAATTCAATTAGTCTATTGGTACTTTGAAGCCCCAATAATTTGCTAACAGTGCTTTCCCAAGTTTTTTCAGTCGCTTCCTTAGTGTTTAATTTCTTTTTATCGCTACGTGTTAGAACATTAATATGATGGGCTTCATCCGCCAACAGGACAAGGTTAGTCTCCTTCAGTGAATCATAAGTAAGTCCATTTTCCCTTGGATTACTTAAATCTATATGTAGTTTCTGGATTGTTGTCAATTTTAAATAAATTGTATCCTTTGCTGGATATGATGGAAATACATCCACTACTCTTACATCAACATTTATTCCATCTATTACAATCCCACTATAATTAAAGAGATATTTTGGTGAAGATGCATTCGTTAAGTTATCAATTGTTTTCTTAATTATTGCGTCGCTATTCACAAAAAACACAAAATTTTGATGCCCTTTTTCCTTAAACAAATATAGGATAGTTGCAGCTAAAACAATTGTTTTTCCTGATCCCGTTGCCATATGGAATAATAAGTGATTAAACGAAATATCAGCAACTTCTGTACGTTGAGTATATATAAAATGTTCCAACGCTTGTTCTTGATAAGGTCTTAAATTTCGACTTAAATTATCATGTATATATTTAGGAACCTCTGGAGGAGTTTCAAAAATATCATTAAACCTTCTCCCAATTCTATTATGTAATATTTCATTACTCATGGGACTTCACCACTTTACTACCATTGTAATAAGAATGATTAAATTCCTTAACTGATTCCGGAATATTGTACTCAGAATCGTATATTTCCTCATAATTCAAATACATCTGATTTGAGTCTAAGCTTTCTATTAATATTTTCTTTTTATCATCTAAAGATAAAGCTGCAAATTCCTTATCTTCAATTGTTAAGCGAGATATATTAATCTTAAAATCAAGGAAAGCCACATCTTTAATTTCTTTTATAATTTTCTCGATTTCTTGATCTGTTTTGGCATTAAAAATTTGTGAGGTATATTTCTGATTTAACTCAAATAACTCAGCATATATAAAACTCCCTCCGCCTTTCCATCCAACCTTCTTAGAAATGCCTCCTTGTTCTCCTTCAATTACTTTTCTTAAACGTGGAATTGAAACTCCATCGATATAGTTCATTTGCTCAATTCCAATAAATTGACGATTCATTTTCATTGCAACGGCTTGGGTTGTTGCAGATCCCATAAAGAAATCTAAGACAATATCATTTTCAACTGAGCCTAAATGGATAATTCTTTCAAGTAATTTTTCAGGTTTTGGTGTTGAAAAATCTTCAATATCTAAATCTAAAATTTCCTTCCTTGCATCCTGATTATGGGATACTTCTGTATAATTCCAAATAGTTAAAGGTGTAATTCCCTGTTTTACCTCTGTTAGGAACTTTTTAATAGAAGGAGTATTATTGCCATCTTCACCAAACCAAACTCTATTATCTGCAACAAGTTCTTGAAACCTTGCCTTCGATGTTCTCCAACATCGACTTTTTGGAGGATATACAGTTCTTCCGCCCGGGGTAGTAATAGGATAATCGTAATCCTCCGAATAGGTTTTAACAGAGAAATCAGTTGATTTCCATGGCCCTCTTGGATCATTATCAGGATTTTTATACCTCTGATTCATTTCTTCAGTACGTGGTAATAAGTTAATTGTAAAATTATCCTTATTTTTTGCATAAACTAAAATGTGATCATGCATATCAGAAAAGAACTTTGCATCATTCTGAGGAGAGTATTTTTTTTGCCAGATAATATTTGCCAAAAAGTTATCTCTTCCAAATACCTCATCGGACAGTACTTTTAGATAGTGACCCTCATCATCATCTATATTCATCCAAATCGATCCATCCTCTGCCAATAATTCTTTTGCTACCTCTAACCTATTTTGTATAAATGTCAACCAAGTAGAATGGTTGAACCTATCATTGTATCCAAAAGAATCGTTCCCAGTGTTATACGGAGGATCAATATAAATTAATTTTATTTTACCTGCAAACCTAGCTTTCAAGGTATGTAAAGCAATTAGATTATTTCCTTTTATTATTAAATTATCAGTTTCTGTAATTTCTTTAGGTAGACTCTCTCCATTTGAATCATATTTTTTAATATTAGCAAGAACCTTTGGAGAAAACATTACATCTACTTCATCTTTTGCAAGTATTTTATGATAAAACATTTCATTTCTTCTTGATTCTTCTTTAGTCATACCACCTTCAAGCCAACAATCTTTATGGGGAAAATCAAGAACAACATCAGTATTGTATTTTAAGTATTTATTTTCAGTTGATAAACCAATTTCATTACTAAATTTAGTATAACTATTATCCCAAAAATTTTTAAACCTTAGCATACTTATAAATTCATCAACTTTAAAGATAAAGCCTTTTTCTACTTCTATTGAATAAGCCTTCTTTATCACATTATTAGCCAATAGATGTTCTACCAAAGTTTTTTTATAGGTCCTTAAATCATCTATAACTTTTGATTTTAACAATACATCACCATTCCAATATTCCGAAAATGTTGATAAAACTGCATTTATTTCTTTGAGTAACTTTGTTTCCACCTGTTTTCCTCCTATAATTTTTATTGAAAATTTCTTGTACTAAAAAGTTATAGCTTTCTGTACTTTTGTTGATTTTGAGGTGTTTTTCCAATTCCTTTCAGATGTTGTTTTCCCTCATTTTCTGCAAAGTTAAAAAACATTGCACCTAACTTTGTTCTATTTCCTTTTCCAATACGATTCCATTCAAAACCTCTGAACAGTTCTTTTACAATAAATTCTTCACCTTTTTCAATTTCCTTTATAGTATCTTTTGCAATTACAAGTAATTCCTCTAGTGATGTATTAATATCAATCTTCATATTATATCCTCCTTATATATCAATATAACAAGTTGAACTATTAGCCATTAGCTACTAGCTATAAGTTATAGTTTTTTCTTAATAAAGTCAATTACTTTTTTTAAAATTTTTTCATAAAAAGACCATTAAGGTCTAAAGATTTAATAGTATTGTTCTATATAAACACTTATTAAATTCTATTTGTGGCCTTGGATTAAGCAATAGTAACATATCCTATTGCTAATCCTAGCCAGTAAACGTGAAGCATAATTAAAAACGGAAATTGTGAACCTTTTGTTTCAATATTGTGACATTAAAGGAACAGCTATCCTTCTTGACGAATTTTGTCTATTAAAAGGAAGATTTACATCTTATTATTTTACCCTTGCTATCCTATGCCCCTGTGGAAATTTTCCTCTACTAAATATTTCTCTATTTTACATTCAAAGGAGCTTGTTGTTTATGCAAATAACACCAATTGAGGTAGCTCAAGCAATACATATTATTAACCGCTATGCGAAATTATCAGTTCAAACCCAACATCTATATCGAATAAAAAAGGAGGCTCTAGAATTACTATTACAAACAGGACATGCAAAAAAAGTGGGGTTAGACGTTTATAAAGACCCTCGTAACGGAAGAAAACGCACATTTGTCTCTGTTAAGGTTGAGAATTTCTATTTTCATATTTCCCCAACTAAAAATGATTATAAAAAACTACAGTATCTAAAAAAAGAAGAAAAACCCCACAATCCTTTAGTTAAAATGGACCTTTCTGTAGCAAAGCATATTTTAATGACTTATCTCAGAAACGAAATGGGATTTTTTGGTTTTAATGAACCCAGTTTACAAATCTATGCCTCTTCAAATCCGTCTCTCCAAGATAGAAGAGTTTCGAATGACATGCGAAGCGTATCCCAATGGTTTTCAAGATAAACAAGGAGAGAATGATATGAAGTTTACTGTTGAAGATGCGGTGTTTTTCCTTGATATGATTGATTGGTTTGGAGTCCGAACTGGGAACCGAAAATGTATAAACAGAAACCATATTATGTATTATTTAAAAATAAAGATTCAGATGATTACAGACGATTTCTAAGTGTCTATAATGTTATGAGAAAAGAATTGTCGGAGAGAGAGCAATTTGTTCTTGATGAAATTTACGGTGTCGATAGGGGTTGTGCTAAATTAAAAACAGTTGCTGCATTACTAGATATTAATCCAGTTGGTGTAAGTCGGATAATCGCTAAAGGTGAAAGAAAACTAGGAGTAGAACTTAAACGGCAGTTCTGTTAGTGGTTTAAAATAAGGTCCTTCAACCTAACTTAAGCAGGATAGTATTAAAATAAATCAACACGTGGGGAATGGAGTGTACTTATGTATTGTAAGGTCGAACATAAGGGTGATTTAAAGGAATCTAGTTATCAATCTTATACTGAAGAGGAATTCCTCGATACTATTTATGAAACTGCTAGAGAACTACAAGTAATGAACTTACCAGATATTATATTTTTTAATGAAAAGAACCCCATAGGATATTGTTCAGGTAAGTATGTAGAAGGAGATTATATTGCTACTGCATTAGGTTTTAATACGACTTTATTGGATGGTTCATCTTTTAACAAAATACAAATACATGATGTTATTAGGCATGAGTTAGCACATTTAATAGCTAACAGAAAATATGGTGAAGATTGTGGACATGACGATAGGTGGAAAACAGTTGCAGAAATTTTTGGGTGTAATCCGAATGAATATCTATGTCTGATTATGCATACGGCAAATGTTAGAATAACTAGGATTGATAAGGAACAGAGGAACTCCTATTTTTTCTTGGAATGTAGTAAATGCGGAAAAGAACTAATAAAAACTAATACTAATTTAATTAATATTTTTAGTTTGTTTTTGTTGAGTGATCAAGAAAACCCTTTTCCGATTTCCCTACGGAATTTAGGTGTTAAAACTAGTTGCTGTAAATCTTCATATCGATTTATTGGGGATGTTAGTAAGGTCATTAAAGTGTTAGAAAAAGAAAATCAGCTAAAGTCAGTAAAAGAAATATTAGAAAAGATGTTGCTAACAAAATAACCAACGAAGAACCATCTTTTTGATGGTTCTTAATGTTTTTCCTGGCACCGCTGCTTCAGATGTACCTTCGACAACGTTTCAGCTTCTTCCTAACGGTACTTTACCGAAACTTACTACACGCTCCTCCTTCTTTTTTGTCAACCTTAATAAATCTTTACCTGCTAATTCATGTTCAAAGTTGATATAATAGGATTTTCAAATGTTAACCTAACAATACAAATCCCCTTTTTTTAATGTATATTCCGGGACGAACTATTATATTTCGATGTTCTTGATGTTCCCCATAAAGAAATATATTCTCTAGGGTCAACATTATAATAACTGTCTTCGAGTGCCTTCATAGCAGCATACTTTTCGCCTGTAATGCCTAATGCTTTCAATCGAAATCGCTCATTAGTGATATTTTATATCTGTTTGGTGGCCTTACCAACTACAAAAGATTACTAAGCAACATTATCAGAATCGTATTGTTGATCTTGCTGAAAGATATAGCCGGAATTATTTACGGTATTCACGCATGTGGTAGGATGATTTTTAATTATGCAACTGAGATTGGCCTTATAAAAAATAACCCAACCGAAAACATTCAATTACCTAAACAGCAAATAAAAATAGAGGATATTGAAAGCCAAGATAATGATATAAAATTCTTAGAAAAGGAAGAACTCGCAAAGTTTTTACGGCTTGCTAAAAACGGAGGATTAGATATGGATCATTTAGTTTTTACAACTTTAGCATACACTGGTTTGAGAATTTGAGAATTACTTGCACTAAAAAGGCACAATACGTGTAACTAAAACCTTATATAATCCAAGTAATAATATTAAAGGGTATCAACTGCTACCTTCTAAAACAACAGGCTCGATCCGCACTATTCGTATTGACGAGAATCTTGTTAAGTTGTTGAAAAAACACAAAATTAAACAAAATGAGGTAAAATTAGAAAAAGGTAATTTATATGAGGATAATCAATTTATTTTTTCACGTGAGGATGGCCACCCCCAATTAAGGAAGGTAATTGAAACTAGGCTAAAACGTTTGTTTAAAAAGGCAGCTATTAATAAAAATATAACACAACATTCGTTTCGTCATACTCATACAAGCTTATTAATTGAAGCTGGAGTAGGAGTGAAGGAAAATTGAAAAAAACATCTAAATAATAGATGTTCTTTTAATGCATTATGCGCTTTCCTTTTCGTGAGTAAGTGTATTTGTTATTGCATCCACTAAACTTTTTATTCCCCTCGATTCGATTGAGGTAAATGGAATATTATGCTCCTTGCAGAACTTAACGGTACTTTTGCTACCATAATGGGACATATGAGTGGTAATCATTACGACAGCATCAGCTTTCATCACCAAGCGTTCTAAACGGTCTAAACTTTCGTTACCAGAAGCCCAAACCATAGAACCATTTCTTTTTTCAATAGCAGTTTGGTAAGTGGTTTGTCGAGGCTCACACCCAACGACTAATACAGTTTTATTATCAAAGGTAATTGAATCTGTTAAATCATCTTCTTCACAACTCTTTTTGTTAGAGGTTTTGTAAAAGGTAGATGGCATTGGTCTATTTTCATGTTCTTCTATATGGTATTTATAAATAACCCTTACTGTTTTAACATTTGAACTATAATAAGCAATGTCAACTATGTCGCCTGGTTCAATCGAAAATTCTAAAATATCATCTTGATTTAATATAAATGTATGGAGATTTTCATCAACTTTCACTAATCGTTTGCTGCCATTATCAAGATAAGTAGATACAAGCAACATGCTACTTTCTTTCTCCACAATTCCATAGGAAACCTGTTGTCTTTCAGGGTTCACAACCCTATTTCCCTTTTTAATTAATTCAAAATAATAGCGTTCTGTATGAGGATTATAGGAAGGTTTTATGATATCCCCATGATCCAGAATAAGTTGACGTGTTATGCTTTCTGGTACAAGAATATTAGTCCCTTCTAAGTGTCCACCTCTTAATTTTCGGTTAAACTTATATACACCCTCCTCCACCTGTTCTGTATCCTCTACTTCAGATTCAACTATAGGTAACTCATGACTTTCCATTTTATCCTCTATTTTGTTGAGTATAAGACTATCTAAGAATCGTAAAGGTAATTTATCTATTAAAGTTACTAACTGAAGATAATCGGATATTTGTTGCTCACTTTCTTTTATATTCTCAAATGATATAGTTGCAATACTTTCAGCCATTTCTTCTTTTATTTTTTCTAATAAAATTGTTTTCATATAGTTCTCCTTTTCTGTATAGGTATATAGAATTAATTATTAAGCCATTCTCTCCCAGAATGAATAATACAATAACCTATCCCCCATTCTTTTAAGTTCTTTACCTACCTCACATTCAAATAAGCAGTAATTACCAGCTTCTGATACGCTAGTATTCTTTAGATTTTTACGATATATTAAGCATCCTTTACACTTATGATCTAGTACATCGTGTATATGGATTCTTACTATTCTAGAATTTTCTACTTTAGCCACCCAATACCCTTCCTTTCTTTACCATTTATCCATTTAAACCTTAAAAAACGACAAAAAATCCCCCAATAAAAATTGGGAGATTCGCCCTTAAAGTTATAATGTAATTATTTTTATTATAGCAATTCCTGTTCGATAATTCAATAATTGGAAGTTAATAAAAGTCTATTTTAACCGATAAAAAGCTTGAAATAATGGGGTTTTGAGCATTGACTATACATGCATATGGCTATATAATAAAAGTATACATATAGTGTAACTAGTGATATAAATATTATAAAAATGGTGGTGAAATATAATGAACACAGTATTACATTTTGCGGATGCAGCATTACAATATTACAGAGGAAAACAAACGGGTTTATGGGGATTAGTTGGGATTGCACTAGTCATTATTATAGCAACAGCTTGGGATTACATTCTACCTGTTTTTGATGCATTAGGTATCGTTGCATTATTAGATAAAATGGGATTGATCTATGAGGGTTCTCCTGGAATGACAGCATTTCGTATTTTTGTAGCATTTATCCTATTATATATTTGCCTTATCATAGTTGGATTGGCCCTATTAGCGGTATTTGCAGTAGTTATGATGGTATCACAAAGTAAAGCGGGAAAGGGATTACTAATCGCATCTTTTTTCCTTGTTTTCTTCCCTTTTGTTGCTCTTTATGGGATTGTTAGACTTCTAGCATTCATGGTCGATAAAAAAGAGCAGAAACAGGACCCAGAGGCTTATACGGAACGAAAAAGATTAGAGAAGAACAAACAGGTGATAGATTACTTAATTACTGCTGGTGTGGAAGAAGAAAAAAGAAAAGTCCTTCGTGAACGTGAAAAGGAAATTGATAAATTACGTGAACGGTTTGCTTATGACAAAATTGAAGAAATAAATAATCAACCTATAGAAGTAAAAGAAAATAATATTATTTCATTTGATGATGCCAGAAATCGCTTGAACCGTTTACCAACAATGGGAGATTATTTCTTTTTACTAGGTGTAACTTATGAAAGAGATATTTATTTGTTGGTACCAAGACCACAACTTCCAAATCAAAATGATAAGTTTATTGGTGAGAAATGGTTGCTTAAAGGCGAAATTAATTATCAATCGAAGGAAAGAGAGTTCTATATTGATGTAGAAAACTCACCTTTTGATAGGGAATGCGAGTATCCAAAAATGGATAAAGACTACCTTTTCAGCAATACAAGACATACATTTAAAGAGATTCCATTTGAAGAATTTGAATTATTTATAGACCCTGCAAGATGCGGATTAGATAGAGACTTTAGAGCCTATTTGCAATATGCTCACTTCCAATATTACGTGGAAAACGAATTAGATTTGTACTTTTTGCAAAAAAGAAATTTAAAGAATAAAATAAATAATGCTCAGACAAAAGAAGAATTTGATAGTTTGGTAGATGAAATCAAGAAATTTAACATTGGAAATGAAGATGTTGTTTCATTAATTTGGGAACAAAGCTCAAAATACGCTAAGACAGCGGGGGATAATTGATTGGATAATGAACTAACTAAGGGACAGCAAGAGATTCTAGAGTTATTGGAAAATCATAAATCTCACATTTCAACAACTAAAGAGTGGGATGCCTATGCAAAAATGAATGGTCTGCCCTCCTCTTTTGAACTTATACATCATTTTGGTAAATGGAATACTGTGAAGGAATATTTAAAGCTAGAGCCAGTTAAACAGTTTTATGGGAAAGACACTCTTATAGATATTGCTAAGAAACATTCAAATTATTTCACAAGCCAACGTAAATGGAACGAATATGCAAGGCTTAATAAGCTTCCCTTAGCTATTACTTACATTAAAGCATTTGGTAAGTGGAATAACATAAAAGATCTACTTGATTTACCTCCCTCTCCTAATGTGGCACCTAAGGGATACACGAAAGATGAAGTTACAATGGTCGTTCGAGAACATGGTGTATATATGGAAAATAGGCAAAAGTGGGATGAATATGTAAAGGGAAAGGATTTGCCAACTTATAAAACCTTAAAAAAGCATTTTGAATGGGATGAATTATTAGAGTTGGCAGGGAAAGAAATAAAGAAACAATATACTCGTCAGGATTTAATAGATGTTGCTATTAAACATTATGAAGTATTTAAAAGTGCAAGTCGAAGTGTATGGACAAAATATGCCCGAGAACATTCATTGCCTTCAGCTCAGACGTATTATAGAGAATTTGGTAGTTGGAAGACAGCAAAAATAGATGTAATAAAGGCTCGCCAGTAAATGAATGGCGAGCCTTAGCTTTTGGAATTACTCTTAATATCTTTTAACATTTCTAATACAGAAGTAGATATTGAGTAAACTTCTTCTCCATTATGGTGATCGTGAGTCTTTGCAAAGGAAATAGGTATTGTTGCTTCTAAGCCGTCTGAATAGAAAAAGGTTACCTTTACAGTATTTGAATCTGCTCCGAACTTTCCTTTTACCTCTTTATAACCTAACTTAACTAGGAGTCCATCTCTTGATAATTGCGTCATTAAATCCTCTATTACCAGGTCCTTATTTTTTTCAGGTGAGGAATGAATATCTCCTGAAATCGCATAAAGATCAAAGGATTCAAGAAATAAATCTACATCTTTTAAGGCAATAGTTGCTAAGAAGAATTCCAATACGCCCTTCTTATCCGCATACTTTAATTCAATATCCGAATTAGTTTTGAGATAAGCTAATTCTGCCTCTTCTTCATCCACATATTTAAATACTTGTTCTTCCATTTTATTAATAGTTTCTATATACTGAACAAGCTCTTTTTTAGCTGTTTCAATGCTAATGTATTCTGATGGACTATTTAATGAATTTGTATAAAAAAAGTATCCTATTAATGAAAAAAGTAAAAGAGTTGATATTATTGCTATTTTAAATCCTTTATTCATATTTACCCCCTATAAAAGTGGCATCACATAACTGTAGGAACTTGTTATGTGATACCAAACAAAATAATTTATCCTTTGTACTCCAATTGAGGAAGATATTTTACTGGGTCAACACTATTTGTCCGAGAACTATTCCAAGGGCCTTCGTGTATTTCAAAATGTAAATGCGGGCCAGTGGAATCTCCTGTACTTCCCATGTTTCCAAGAAACTGTCCTTTTATAACCTGTTGTCCTACTCGAACCGCTCTTCCTGTCATATGAGCGTATAATGTTTCAAACTCTTTGCCATCAATAACATGTTTCAATACTACCCAGTGACCGTAGTCACCAGAGAACCCTGAAATTCTAACTATTCCATCAGCAGCCGCAACAATAGGAACATCATGAGGTCTTTGATTTTTACCTATGTCAACACCTGTATGTCTTCTCCCCCACCTCATTCCATATCCTGATGTTACTCTTCCGGTCGCTGGTACCATAAAGTAATCTCCTGTGATTTCGGGGGAATCTAAAGGTTGATATACCGCCTGAGTTTTAATTTCATCAGCTTTTGCCATTACTTTATCTACGTACCACCACGCATGATTGTAATTATAGATTGCTTTACGAGGGTCAGTAGCATATCCACTTTTTGAGATATAATGGGCTGCAGTATAAATAGCATCACAAGGGTCATACGGATCGGCCTTTCCATCACCACATCCATCTACACCATATCCATTACCCGCCTTAATAACACTTAAACTAGTAATATCTAAGCTTGGACTGACTAGCCCACCCCCAATATTGTATTTCCAACCAACCCATGTTGCGGGCATGAACTGCATGTGACCAAGTGCTCCCGCGGAAGAAACCATTGTTGGGTGAGTTCCAAATCCTGTTTCGACGAAGTGAACTGCTGCTAATGTATACCAATCAACTCCATATTTTTGTTCAGCACCTCTATAGAATTCCATATATTGAGTAGGGACTCCCGCTCCTGGTATAATTGTTCCAATGAAATCACCGTAATTACCCCCGTACCCTCCAAATTGAGATAACCAATTTGTGTAGTTGATTGTTCCACCAATAAATTCATAGTTGATTTCTAGCAATTGTTTATCTTTCATTCCTAATCCGTAAGAGTTTAAGAATGTATCAAACTTTGAATAGTCTTCCGTATCGTTTTTAGTTGAAGTAAAACGTTGATATCTTGTCATAGTGGTAGTTTTGATTTCGATTCTTTTCGTCTTTTCTACTTCTACTTCTTTTTCCGTTTTGTACGGGACAGTATCGTATACAATTTGATATTCTTCTCGATATAGAGTGGTCTCTACCCTTTCACAGCATACAAGATTACCGTTATTATCAAGATATGGTCTATAAACATAGGCTGTGTATGGCACTTTAACAACGACACGTCTAGCAACCTCTCTGTACTCTGTAACTTCTTGTATTTCAATTTCTGTATATGTTTCATCTCGATAGGTAATCTTTACATCTTTATACCAGTCAGTTACATAAGGTGTGTATCTGATAGTGGTATATCCATTCCAATAATCTACATTAGTATATTTCTCGACATAATTATCTTTTTTTACCGGTTTACTCCATTTACCACAAACTCCATCTTCACATACTTGTGTTTTTGTTTCTTTCCATTCATTGAAGCTATCCGTTCGAAAGTCTGGTTTAAGTCCTTCAGCCATTTCCTTAACAACAACTTTTAAGTCATCATCTTCTTTTGAACTCATAACATCTAATTGAATAACAGCTGCAATTAATTCGTGAGGGACTCTATACCTTTTTTGAAAGTCATTCGACATATTAACAGTAGCATTTGCTCTTTGCACAATATAGTTGTGTAGATCTTTTTCTTTTCCTTCAAGTCCGTCACCTGTTCCGAAAAAGAATGAAGAAGCAAGAGATATGATGATGACTAAAACAATAATTGAACCAAATATTAATAGTACAGGTGCGCCAATAGAACCAAGTAAAGCTAGTAAAAGTTTAATGAGGCCAGCCCCCATTTTGAGGGCGGCTTTCATTGCTAATTTAGCTCCTTTTTTTAGTAGTTTCTTGGCAGCAGCTCGACCTACTTTTCTAGCCTTATGCTTTGCAATTTCCTTTAAAACGGAATTTTGATCCTCTTCAGGAGCTTGATGCAAAGCCATTATACAGTACCTCCTAGAGAACGGTGGCGAACCTTTTCAAAGTCGTTACGTCTAGACAAGCGTTTATTTTGTTTAGTAGGAACTAAATCTTTTGGTTCAAGTGAAGTATTGAAATCCATTTCTTTACCTGAAATATCAATTGCTTCTCTCGATACGATTCTATTATTTCTCACATCACATTTAACTTGAACTACTTCATCTCGTTCTAATCTTGCATCTCCTTTTCCATAAGGAGAAATACGAACTTCTTCACCACTACTATTTTTCCCTACCATATAACTTCTTTCTTTCGTTACAACCATACGAACATCTTTTGTATGAGTTTTAATGTCTTCCACATGGAATTGTCCAGCATCAACCTTTTGGTTAAGACTCTGAATCTCTTGAACTACATATGGATTTTTAGGAGTGTTATGGTTTGCTAGTAGGGCATTAGGATTAACCCTACTTACCTGACTAACAGGTATTTTTCCACCTGCGCTATCGTACTTATACGCCTGAGATGTTTGCGTTAAAACGCCATCTTGTATGTTAAGATCTTGGTATAAAACTTCTCCATTTTTAAGAGAACTATTACCTGTACCTTTTCTTGAAACAATTTGTGTCTGTCCAGTAACGTCACGAACTTGTATAAACGATTCGTTTCCCTTTGTAACTAGTTGAATAGCTCCTGGTGCGATTTGCGTCTCACCATTACCCATATCAACCTTTTGGGCGATGTGTCCCAAATCTGATACTTCTTTAATTTGTTGGTTAACAGCACTATTATAAGGGTTGATCTTCATACCAACTTTAGAACCTAATTTATATCCGGAAACTCCACCTACCATACCAGTTGCAAATGATACCGCATTTCTAAATCCAGCTTGTTTACCTATGACATTTTCCGCTACGTGTGGTGTTTGGAAGGCAACTTTCACTTCACTACCCATTTGTGTAACAGCGGAGCCGATAGTATTAATTCCTTTAGTAAGTACTCCTGTAGTAGGTGTTTGGAATCCCTCTATTGCCCCTTGTTGTAGGCCAGTTGCGCCAGCAACAGCCATTTTCCCAATCTTTGTATCGCCTATAAATGAACCAATCTCTTTAATCCCACTAGTTGCGGTTAAGAAACCACCTAATGAGTTTCCAATTGTTTGTCCCACTCTAGCAACAGGATTTTGGAAGATGGATTTATCTAAGGAAACTTGCTTTGGCAAACTTGCTACCGTTGATTTTAAATTGTCATTGTATGTTTCTTGATAACCAACACTTTCCCATCTCGCTTGTGCTTGTTCATTTGATAAACCTTCATTATTAATAGCATTTTGGATATATCCCTGTTTTGCATCTTTGGTTTTTGTGGTTGCTATCTGAGTAGCAAGATAATCCGTATTTACATCGCCACGATTATACAATTTTGCTCCTTGGACTCCACTAATAGCATCTTGGGCTTTTTGTAAGTAAACACGTTTACCACCATTTTGATTTTCAAATGCTACATCAATTTCTTGGGAAGTCGCATTTGGATTAATATTCGCTTTATAATTCGTAGCAAAATCCTGTTTGTCTGCATTTAAAGCCTGATCTGCTACCGATTGAGTAAACTGGTCTTTACTGATGAAAGCATTTCCTGTTGGAATGCCATTACTCAATTTACCCGCGGTAGAATTTGCAATGACTGAAATTTGCTCACGTTTTGCATTAACAGCATTATTCCATGCTTCAGATTTTTGATTTTGTCTAGCTATGATGTCTGCCACAGTTAAGCCAGGAAGTGGATTTTGTTTATCATACTCTTGCATAAAAGCATCTTTATTACCATCTGCCCACGCTTGTGTTCTTTGGTCAGCAATTGTTTGAGCTTTGTTCCTATTTTCTCCACGTTTGTGACCAACAACTGAATTCCAATACTGTTCTCTTTTTTCTAGTGCTTCCTGTTTTTCAGCATCTGACATAGATTCTTTAATTGGGTTAGCTTGGTCATATAACTTCATAACCTCGTCTTTATTGTTTTTTGCCCACTCATTCGTCAGTTGATCAGCAGCTTGATTAGCAGTATTTAAAATTTCGTTTTTCCTTTGATTCACAGCGTTATTCCAAGCTTGTTGTCGTTTTTGATTATGTTCGGCTAACTTTTCAGGAGGTACATTAGAAATCGGATTTTGTTTATCGTAATCCTCCATAAACTTATCCTTGTTATCTTTTGCCCAATCATTTGTCATTCTTTCAGTAACAGTATTTGCAAGTTCTTCAGCGTTTGCATATTGACCATCATTCTTCTTTATATCGCCAATGGTTTGTTTAGCTTTATCTAAGAACTGAGCTCTCTTATTGGATACCTCTTTATTCCACATTCCTTCAAGTGAGTCTTTATGAGCATCTGGAAAATCTTTAGCCTTATTCTTCATGAAATTTTCTTTATTTTCGTTTGCCCACTTTGTTGTTTCGGCATCAGCCATCTCATTTGCGAGTTTTTCGTCTGCGAGTGACTCCGCATTCCAGGAATCTTTTCCGCCTTTTATGCCCGCTTTAATACCTTTTCCTAGTTGATTTGCGGCAGTCAAACCGGCAACTGCACCCACACGACCTGCTACACCTCCGACAGCACCTCCACCAATAAATCCAATGGTAGAACCAGCAATACTACCCGCAGGACCCATAGGTGAACCAGCAATAGCACCAGCCATACCGAATGCTGCTTTACCCATTTTGCTCGTGATTTCACCAGCTTTTAGCATTTTTTCAGCCATAGAAGTTGTTCCGCTATCTGTACCTGTATTGGCACCTAAAGTCTTTTTACCTTCTTCACCTTCTGCTCCATCTGTACCTTTAATCTTATCTTTAGCTCCATTGTAGGCCCCTTTTATAGCACCCATAACGGATTTATCACCAAGTGCACCTTTTACAGAACCATACATACCCGCTAACGCACTTAACCCCATCATAGCTCCAGCTTTAGAAAGACCATTTGTCATTTGGCCACCTAATCCGAGTAATGAACGAATAGATTCTGCTACAGGAATAAATATGATGTATAGGATGATCGCTTCTAATCCCGTATTTGTAACAGCCATTAGTGCCATCATCCAGTATAATGTTGCGTGAATACTTTGAACCAAAACTGTACCAATTAGTTCTTTAAGCCATCCCATTGTAATGCCTTTAGTCCGGGGAATTAGATACAAGGTAATCATTAAGGGACCTAATATCATAAGCATCATCAAGGTCAATTTACGCATCATATAATAGAAGTTCGCCCAGATGGATAATCCTAATAATGCTAGATTTATAATAATATCGCCTATTATTCCATCTGTTGCTCCTAAATTTTCTTTGGCTTCCATTAATTCAGCGTGCTGACTACCAAACATACTAATTATTGAGTAATTCACCCCGAAAATTAAGGTATATATGGTTTCTAAATTAAATATTAAAATCGTAACAATACCCAAATCCTTAAAAAATTCAAATGTGTATGAACGATTTGAAGGGTTTATTCCTGCTGAAGCTATTTTCATTCCACCCATAACGATGGCTATTAATATCGCAAAACCCGCAAGAATCATAAACGTATTAAATCCGGGCCAATAAATTTTATTCAACTCATCGGTGGTAAAAATACCAAAGGCCAAAGATTCATCCCCATCCTTGCCAAAAATCAGGCTTTTAAATGTTCGCAATCCCAAAAATGGCTTTATGATCCATACATATATATCAGCAAACAGGCTAGAGATTAAAGTACTTATTTTTTCTCCCAACATATTCTCTTGCCCCCTATCTTTGGTTCATTTTTTTGCGTTTTAGCATTTCTTCTAACACCGCTTGGTTTGATTCGATAAAGGTTAATTCTTCTTCGCTCGGGTTGGTTTGTAACCATATTGAACTTTTACCACTTCTCAAAATCCCTTCCCCTTTATCCGGGTTACCAAACAGGATATCAATTTCCCCATCACTTAAATCAAAGTTCTCTTTTACTTTGTTTAAGTCAATCTTATTTTGTTGCATAAATAGAATCGTAAAAGTGGATGATAGGATACCACGGGCTTTTGGGTTTTCTAATATACGTACAAAATCTTGTGTTGCCCAACATAAACCGCAGTTTCTTTTTCGGGCTCTACGTGCTACCTTTTCGAAGAATGTTACAGTTTGTTCATTATCAATGAACTGCCATAACTCATCGGCATAGATGTATTTTTTCTTTGTTGCATTATCAACGTTTTTCGCAAAATATTCCCATAGATAGTTCAAAATAACGTGATATGCGATAGGACGTAAGAAACCTTCTTCCATTTGACTAATATTAAAGTTTACTAGTCTAGCAGAGTTTAAGTTTTGTGTTACACCTTTTCCTAAATAAGTTTGCCCATCGAAAATTGGCTTACTTCCATCACGTAAAAACGGGCGAATGGCAGCAATTAATCTTGCTGAACGTTGTTCTTCTTTATAGGTCTCAACAAGAAACTTATAAATGTCACTGATAGTTGGCTCAGGCTTACGTACTTGCGACTGAATGAGTTGCCCATCTACCTCGTGTACTTTGTTTTCATATAGTGAAGCGGGATGTGATGTAATACCTAAATTGTGAAATACGTTCTTAATTGCTTCTTCTAAATAGTTGCGTTCGAAAACTGTTAGCCCTTCCTCTTCACTGTTCTTTCCACGAATAATAATGTCAAAGAAAGATAAGATTTCATTCTGCTTTTCTCTTATTGGAACAAAGTGAATATATCTTTTTCCATTCTTTTCGATGATTTCTTTTTCATCACTTTCTTCTAACCACCCTAATTCTTCATCTTCATCATCAAGTGGTATATCTGTTGGGCTTATAGCACATGGATTAATACAGATTTTTTCTTCTTCACTGATGTTCAGATTAATTCCACCTAAACGTTTTGTTAGCATAGAAAACTCATTTTCAGGGTCAATGATTGCTGACCACACGTTAGCTGAAGAAGTCTCACGCGCAATTTTTAATTTCATTGCTAAACTTTTCCCCGAACCGGGAATACCTGTTATACCAATGTTATAGTTTTGTGGACGAAATTCTTCATTTCCAAAACTATTGATGAATTCAAGTTGGCCAGTAATTTTGTTAATGCCTAGCGGCACACCACCGAGAAATTTTCCACTACCAGATATAAAAGGAGCAAAAGTTGATAAAGAACGTCTATCAAGGTTTCTCAATGAATCGGGAATCTCATTTCTACCAATAGGTAGAACACTTCTAAACCCTTTTTTTACTCGACTCCATGTAGTTGCAAGTTTGAAGAATGAGCCCGCCATTTCATCCTCTAGGGCCTCACTATAATGATTTAGTTCTTTCTCAGATTGACCGTATAGAATACCCAATGTGCTCACATTAAAAAGATCATTTTCAGAGAACTGAATTTCAGCCATTAATTGTTCAGTATCAAAGATTTTAGTTTTTAAATCATTAATTTGATCAATGTTTCCTCGCTTTACTTGGAAAGAAAGGTTAGATTCAAACATGGTTAATTGGCGCTGCAACATTCGGATAGCTTCTGTTTTTCCTATTTTATGTACATCTACTAGCAAGTCTGATTCCCCACTCGATGTAATACTATAAAGCCAATTTGTTTGCATTTTTCTAGGATAGCCATCAACGGGAATGAAAAAGGGTCTAAAGTAGGTTTTTGTTCCAAGTGATTGTTTGATAATCCCATGATCTTCAGATTTGATGGTAATTCCATCAGGTGCTATAACATCCCACATAGTAGGTTTTCCCTTAAGGAGTTCGTTTTCTTCACCATCGTTTGTCATTTCATCTTGTTGTACTTCTTCATTTAAAACTTTTGACTTATCCTTTTTATTAGACAGCTTCGACTTCTTTTCGTTCTTCTTCGTTAGTAAACTCATTGTCTAACCCCTCCTTTACAAGCTCAATTCGTGTGGTATCCTGGTCTGCAGTAACAAATAGTGAGGTCATTTCTTGTAAAGCAATGTCCTTATATCGGTTTTTAACTGCCTTTCTTCTATTAAACGCATGATATAAAACTTCACATATTCCTTCGTTTGTTAAAAGGTGAACTTCCATACGAGCTTTTCTTAATTGACTCTTAGCAGCATTCATTCTTCTATAAAGTTCTGCGAATGCCTTTTCTACTATTTTTTCTTCTAACTCTTCCTTATCTTCAGCTGTAATATCGTTTGTTTTTACTTGATGGGTAAAGAGGATATATCGTTTTGTTTCGTATCGCGGTGCTATTTGTTGCCATTTCGTTAAATCATCAATTAATGATTTTCCGTATTCTACAGCATTCTCATGTAGGTCATCTGCATCTATCATGCTTTTTCTCATTTTTTCAATCGGATCTGAAAGGTCAACGTATCTGTTCTGTAGATACCATTGAGTGTTATGAGAAATTTGAGCCAACCATCTTTCGAATGTAACATCTATTGCTTCCTGTTCTTCAAGACTTAATAAAAAGTAGTTAACTGGGTCCACTTCAGCCATTAAAACGAATGTATTATCATGATATCGAATCATATGGTTGTTAATTTCTTTAATATCTTTAAGCAAGTCTTGGAATACATTGGGTTCTTGATCTAACTCAATACCTTGCTTGTCCTTCTTTTGTTTTTTTCCTGATAATTTTACTTCAGTCGGTATTGAACCTTCTTTCCATGGCAAAATTGGTTTCTTTTCCATTTTTCGAGCGAATGCGTAGATAGCAAATCCGAAAATTGCCATTATGAGTATTTCTTTCATTTTTTACCTCCTACATCATTTTTAGGTCCTTTTCTCCATACCCCAATTTGATTCTTGTATCCTAACTTAATAATTAAATAGCGGTCATAAAATAAGGAGTATTTAGAGTGTTTAAGGAAACCAAGTATGATTGTTGCTATAATTATAGGGAGTGCAGAAATTAGACACATGATTACACCTGTGAAGAAATTTGGAGCTATCTTATACACAATAGGAATATACACATATAGCAAAGCCCCACCTGCAATAAGATAGATTAATTGTCTTTTGGAAATAATACCTAGAATTGCTTTTTGCTCACTGCTCATATCTATCGGAACGGTTACTTTTCTCATGCTTTCACCTACAATTTTCTAAAAATATACCCCTCTATAATTAGAGGGGCAGGTAATGCCTTTTTCGTTATTTTTCTTGATAAAAGAATAACTTACTATTATGCCCCGAAAGACGCAATCCAACCAGCTATGTCATGTGCCTTAATAATGACCCATCCACCCCCAAAGGAGGTTGCAAGTGAAACTAATCCAGCTGTACGTCTTTGTGGGTTACCATTTGAACCCGATAACAACATTCCACCGATAATAAGCATAATGATTACCCAGAATCCTCCAAGTGCAATAACAAGGTTTACGATCATGTTTAAATCTGAAAATATACCAGCTGAATCAATGCTTTTATTTTGGGTAACACCAGCTTTACTCCATGCACCTGCTGAATTTGGAGAAACAAAGGTTAAAACTGCTGTAAAAGCTGCTAATGATAAGATTGCAGGTATTTTTTTAATAGATGCCTTCATTCCTTCACCCCCTTTACAAATTACGGAGAAACGAAAAAATCCCCGAAAAAACCATGAATGATAGAATGCTAGTCTCATAGCATTCTCCACAGTCTTTTCGGGGATTTCCCGCTTATCCGTATGTAATTTATATTTATATGTTAGTAGATTATACCAAATAATGCAACTAAAAAATAAGATTATTGTTAGTTTAACTAAAGATGCACTCTTACTAAAAGATGTGGGTGCATCATTACTTTATTATTCTTACTCTAATTCATCTACTATTCTCTGAATATATCGATTAAACTCTGGATCTGTCATTTTATTGTGACGGGCATCATAAGTTGCTGGATTTCTATTATATGCTTAAAATTTAGGGAACACCACATAGGAACCACCGTTATATTTTCTTGTTACTATTCGAGCTGTTCTTGGGAGTGGAATTGGATCTCCGTCCTCATCATAACCAAGCTGATTTATACCCCAAAATGAACGGTCTACATACTCTCCTGGTTCAATTTCCAAAACTTCTTCACCGTAGTAACTCATTTGCCATTCAACTTCTGATTCTACTTTGGTTTTAAAAATATCGGACACAACTTCTTCATCTAAATTCAAATCTTCATATACACCACTTGGCTCAAAGGTTCTAGTGTTTAAGCGAAAATACCACCATTCAGAATTGACACGAACAGGATAAAAACAGAATGATTCCGCGTCTACCATTAGTGTAGTGCAGCCAAAATCCAACTCGATTTTTCCTTTTTCATTTACAATTTATGGACTTCAAAAAAGGAAGGATTACGACATTTTCCATAAATGAATTGGATAGAGTAGATGACGAAGAAATAATACAGAATGCTTTTTCACAAATGAATAAAATCGAAAATTCTCCATTCTATACGGGGCAATACACGAAGACATAAGATTCCCATTTCAACTTTGAAATTCATTAATTAATTTTTATAAAATAATTGAATGGTAATGAAGCTTAATTTAATTTTCGGAAATTTGTAATAATTAAAATACCTTTTTTGCTTTTTTACTATTACAATAGTATTTAAAGGAAGGTGAATGGTTTGAGAAAAGTTATAAAGATTTCATTTGCCGATTTGGTTAATGAAAACAAGGAAGAATTATTAAAAGATCAAAAAGCTATGGATCGTATCGAGGAGAGACTAGATCAAAAAAGATTAGAAAAGACAAAATAAAAATTCCCATAATACTTTTCTTGTTTCCACTTATTAAAACAATGTTTTATTAAAATATAAAAGGGACTCTGCTAATCTGATATATATAATAAAAGAAACACGGAAAAATGACTTAAAACAATAAATTTTATGCTTGAAAACAGTTCAGAAAATGGACAATTCGATATAGCAGGATTATATATGTTGGTGAATCTTATATGTATATTCCTGCTCTTTTTTGAATCTATTATTCCAATTCTATGAATCACAGGAATTGGTTTCAGTTCATGTTGGAGATCTTCACTTAACGTTGCAAAGACTCGAAGGAAAAAATGGGATACTACCCAGTCATTATCATCTAAAAACTATTCAAAAAGGGGTAGAGTCTGGGAAATGCGGTTATCTTAACTTAGATGTGAGAACTATTAGAATATCAATGGTTCTCACATCATTTACATATATTCGATGTAAAGGTT
>NZ_JBPFDQ010000062.1:0-30547 GCF_059415045.1 Ferdinandcohnia sp. SAFN-114
ACCTCCTCGAATGTTTGTTCTTATCCTAATTATACAAAAGAAGGTTTCAAATATCAACATTTACCTTTAACAGAGCCATTTTTTATAAACCACTCTGCGTTTATGTTCTACGCCTTCATATCTTCTATTAATACCTGTAGCTTCAGATATATCTTGAGCGATTTTATAATCCGATAAATAAACTCCTTCATAATTTCCATCAGTACGAGGCAAACCAATACCATCAACAATCAACGTATTGTGAGCGAATGAAGAATATGCATATTTTGTAAATGGATCTTTGTAATTGTAGCCATTTGGCCCCGCCTCAGTGATAATTTCTCTTTTTGAATAAATATAAAGATTTAAATCATCACTGTGTTTGTGATAATTTGTATTATAAGCTGCTGCAAACAAAACATAAGTAGCATCTTCTTTATTGTTCCAATCATCCCTAAAAATTGCATATCCTGCTTCCGGGAATACCTTGTCAGTTTCTTGTGGAGGTATCCCTTTTTCTCCACTAGTTACAGAATACAGATATTCCTCACTATCAAATAGCTTCCTAGCACTTCCGTTTCTTACCAATTTAGCTTCAGTATCACAAATTGGAGGTAAATAACCATCTGGTCTAATAATATAGGTTGCGTAGTCCATAGCTTTTAAATAAATGTTTGAAAATTCTTCAGCAATCGCTTGGTCTATCTCTTCCATCCAATCAACCAATGCTTTAATGTTTGAAACAATAAGTAAGTGATAAGAAGGTGAATGTTCTTTGTGTACTCCATCTTTCGTAAATACAAATTTGAAGTAATCCTTTAATCTAGTTACTGATATATTTTTATAACGATTACATAGATCTTTCTGTTCTCCCTCGAAGTAGATAGAAAACAACAAAAGTGCAATATCTTGGAACATACCATGGTTGGTACCTGTTGAATGGAATGAATCTTCCTCAAGCAAAGCCGCTGTAATCCACATTCGTTCTTCTAATATCTCTATTTCATCATTGGAAACAATACCTTTTGCATAAATATAATATTTCTGCCAATATTGCAAACGTAACGCTGTGGTTTCATCGTGGTATGCCATTGTTTCTTTTTTAGTTTCGTAAGTATGCTTTCCTATCCAATCCTTAATTAATGCCATTCCCTTTTCTAGATACTTAATATCACCTGTGTTAACAAAAGCATCTGTCAAACATCCCAAGAATGTAAAACCGTGTATTAATCTAGAATATGCTCTTGATCTATTATCGTCCCAATCAATCAAATTAGGATATTGAATAGTTCCAAATGGGGGAATGGCATACGCATTCTTATTGGTAATATTCTTTGCAGCTTGAAGACAATCTTTATTTCGACTTCCCGGTAAAGCTTTACTAATCGATAATGCTCTTTCTTCTGTTAAATCTTTTGGAATATAAAGGTCCATTCAGCTAATTCACCTCGTCCCTTAGGAACTCAATAAATGATTTATTAAAGAGTTCCACTGGCTTCCTATTCTCTCAACACTAAAGTTTTTTTGTACATATTCCTTTGCCTTGTTTCTTAATACTTGGTCTGATTCTAAATTATTTATTTCAATCACTTTGTTTACGCACTCATCAACGTTATTAAATAAATATTCCTCCGAATATATTGTATTACTACCATCCCATTTTAGGATGAGAGGATAGGCGCCAGAGGCCATACCCTCACTCGGTGAAAGATGAAAACTTTCAAAGTCACTTGTAGATAGTACATAGCCTATCTTTTTCAACCAAACATTAATATCGGAGCCAAACCCATCAAAAATAACTGCATTCTTCCAAGGAGCATTCTCTATACGCGAAAATAACTCTTCATAGTATTCACGCTCTTCCTCTCTATTCCATAACCATGGATACTCCTGTGGAAGTTTGCCTTTAATAAATAATTTATATCTAGAATCCTTTTCCCATAGTTTTCCAAGGATATCAACAGCCAAATCAAGACGCTTTCTTTTGGGGCTTAATCCAATAAAACCTAGGTGGTATTTATAGTCTTCTTTAGGCAAATCCATTTTGTCTGTATCCACCACATTATATATCATTGTCATTTTTTCTCTTGGCAATTTAAATACTCTATAAAATTCTTCATAGACATAAGGAGAGATTGCAATGATCTTGTCTATATTTTTCATATCAAATTGCCTTGGGTAAGGGGTGTTCACCTCTTGAAGGTGCATTCGAACCACAATTTTCTGGTTTGGTAATTTTCGATTTGAATACCAAACAGCATTCCCTAAGCCCCATTCACACACTATGATATCTGCCCACTCTAAACAACTTTGACTATGTTGTTCATCATGCACATTATGCCCCTTCCAATTATCTAGGCGAATTTCATACATTCCGGTTGATTCCAAATAGCCTATGATTAATGAAGCAAATTTCAAATCATGTCCAGCAAAAACCAGCTTAATTTTTTCCATTTTATCAAACCTCAAATTTCAATTTGGTTTATTATTTCTTTCTTTAACTTCCCACTTTTGTTTTTCACGTTTTCCATATAGTTGTAACGATCGCTACTGTATAACTTTTTACCGAATTTATAGTATTTGCCAAAATCAGTTCCTTTTTCGATATCATCAAAGAAATCTTCAAGTGATTGTTTTCCAAACACCTCTGTTTTAGCTACTGTTCTTGCAGAATGCAAAGAAGAAACAAACTCATATTCGCTATGTTGGTCGATTTCTTGGATTTGATTACTACTATCGGCTTTAAAGTATGATCCCTTACCAATAAAATCACTATCTGTATATAGTGTACATAACATTAAATCCAATAAATAGTTACGACCATAGTAATCATTTGGTGAAAAATATGTTAAATAAGGAGTATCTATCCACTCTAAGATATTTTGATAATTATGCATAAACGTCCGTACAAATGTCTTTATAGACCTCGTATTGTACTGGTTAAATAATTCAATATAACCTTCAAAGGTATCAACTAAGATAAACAACTCTTTGTTTGTATATTCTTGTTGTTCAAATTGTTCAACAGCATGTAAAAACTCTTCTTTTGTATGTGCAAATGCCAGAACTGTCACTTTCGGTGTATCATGATAAAATGCTAAGCCGACTTTTTGACAAATAAACGCTAATCTATGCGTATAAGTATGTTTACTTAACACTTCTCGGATACCCAACATTGACTTATTTCGATACACTGCTTCATCGTTTAAAAGGGTATTAAAAGTTTTGTCTATAACATCTTCATCTTCTGAGATATAGACTAAATCCCCAAATGTTTTTTCAATACCCTCAGCATATGTGCTCACAATAGGGGTACCACATGCTAAACCTTCAAACACTCTTCTAGAAAACATAGTCGGAGAGTGTTTAACAGTATTAACATTAATCATTACTTTATATCCCTTATAAGCCTTATCAATTTCATAATACTTTAGACTACCCTTTATAAATGGAGTAAGTCTATCTGGGAATCGATGATTTGGCATTAAACCATTTCTAGTCTTCTCATAATTTCGATCATAAATATCTAATCCGTATTTTGCTGCATAATCTAATACTCTATCCATATCACGCGCTCTCTCTTCATGCAACCTGTAATAAGATCCAGCAAAACAAGCTTTATCATCTCTTATTTCTGTTATTTTAATTGGGTTATGAATTGCAGGTTGAGCAGCAAATGGTAAAGAGAATACATTTCTATGACCAGCTTGTTCCATATAGAAAGGTACCATATTTTCATCGGTTGTAAAAATATAATCAAACCTCACAGCAGTTTGGATGAATCTATTAAAATGGACCGGATCTTCTTTGTTCCAGAATAAAGTAGGAATATTATTATTATTACACCAAGAAAGTAGAGAAAATAATGGTTTCATATTTTCTTCTCCGTAATAACCTACTTTTTTATTCCATGTTCCGCCATTTCCATACCAAGCCGATTCAACCATTAATATATCAGGTTTATTATTCGTTAGAACCTCTAACCAATTATCTGGAGTAAATGTTATAAGTTCACATTCCTTATTATAGGAAGCAGTTGTAAATTCATCAAAAATCACAGCCATCTTAAGATGATTTAAAGGTCTAGACTTTACCATATTAAGAATTGAAGTTTCACGATTATTTACCCAATTTAATTTTCTATTTACCTCAATAATAGGCATTTCTTTGATTTGTATGCTTTCTAAATTAAAGGTGCCAATCCCCGCTGTTCTTATAGCAAATCTAAAATCCGTTACATCATGTTCAGGTTTTATTATTGTAGGTGCATTAACCTTCAATTGAAGTACTTGTGCTTTTTGATCTCCAGCGTAACAGACTACCATAGGAATGAATTCCATTCCCTCATCAACATTAGCCTTCACAAGAAATTCATATATAGAATTTTCTTTTATATCTATAATGTGAGAAATCGGTGCGATACCGAAACTATTATTTTTTTCTTTATAAGAAAGGTATATTCTTTTAGTTACTTCACTTTTTCCTGTTACAACTAAATCATCATTCTGATTTGTAATCTCTAATAATTTTCCCGTTTGAAACCAGTCTTCTTTTTTCAAACTAAGGTCAGTTGAATTTGTGATTTCTATAGTTTTTGAATTCAATCCAAATTTTAAATCCTTAAAATAACCTGATCCATTTACACGTACAAATACTTTTACCGAAGTTGTATCTTTTTTAAATTGTAGCTTCGTTAATTTATTATGAGGTACCTGGTGAATTTCTTGCCTATCTCCACCTTTAAAGCCCATGACAAATAATGTTAAATCAATTTCGCCGTAACTCTGCGCACCTAGATAAAATTCATAGTATTTTTCAGGTTCTGGATGAAATACAGGAATAATTGGAGCTTCATTTAATTCTGTTTTGTCAAAACACGTTAAATAAACAAATTGTTGTCCAATCAATGTAGACTCAACAATATTTTGATATTTATGGTAAAGCAACTTACCTTTTTCACCATAAGATTTCATTATAGATTTACTATCTATATCAAAAAATTTGTCACACTTCGGAAATAGAAGTTCATTTTTATTTAGACTTTTCGTAAGCCAATATCCTTCCTCACTAATAGAGATTTTTTCTATTGAAAAGGATCCTTTACCCGCAACTCTAATCGCAATCCTCATATCATGACAATTCTCTGGAACTTTAAGCCCAATTTTAGTATTTAGGTCAATTTGTTTAACTTCAAGGCGTTCTTTGTTTCGATAAAAAATTAAAAATAACTTAACATTAAGTGACGAATCTTTCTCGCCATCAAAATTCACTGATAACCAATCATTTTTTATTGAAATAGGGTTTTGCGGAACAGTATTAAAATTTGAATTACCTTCATTATATGTAATGTACAAATGTTGTTTTTCATCTTCCAAATTTATTGAAAACATATTTAGAATGTTGTTATACTCAATTTTTTGATCATTCGGAAAATACCAATTTGTTTGTGGAATGTATTTGTACTCGTTTCTCGAAGTCTGATCAGTAGTCCATAAAGAAATATCATTTAAATTTATTTGATGGATACTAAAATTCCCTCTACCCGTAATTCTTAAAGCAATCCTCATTCCATTTACTTTCTCGGGTATTGTGAATTTTTTGTGCTCATTAAAGCTAGCGTTTATAACTTCCACTTTGTTCCCATTTGAATAGAAAATTACCATAATGCTAATATTTACTTCTGTATCTTTTTTTCCCTTAACATTTAAATTAAACCTTTGTCCCTCATGGATATTAAAGAAATTATCTTTTGGACTATTCGAAAAATTTGTATTTGGTTCCCTATAAGATAAATACAATTGTTTTTCATCTGGTAGATCGACTTTAAAAGTCTGATCTTTCTCCTTAAAGACTAAAGGTGCATCTGACTGTTTGTACCACTTTGTTTCCTCAACTTCTATTACTTCTCGCGAAGTGTACATTGTAAAATTTTCAATCCATTTTCTTGTTTGCTTTATTTCTTCTAGTTTTAACTCAATACTTTTACTCATAGGTTTCTAACCCCCTTTTATTTAATTAGTAAATCTATTTTTCAATCTTTTTCTTGTATTCCAGTATTTAATTGTTAAATTACCTAAACTAGAATTACGAAGTGCCTCAAACCTTTTTTGTAATTCTAAATACTTTTTCTCCCATCTTAACGTTTCCTTAAGTTCAGCTTCTCTATAATTAAGTTGTTTGTGCAATTCTTGTTTAACGCTATAAAGTTCTTGTTCCAATAAATTAACTTTTTGAAGAAGTTGACTATTTTCTTCTTGAATCTCCTCGACAGATTTCATCTTTTTTCCTCCTTGAGGTGTGTAATTAAAGGGAATTATACAGATTTAACAATGAGTATTTTTCATTTTCCCAATTATAGTTATTCTTTGCAGTATAGGTGTTTTCAATCATTTTTTCTCTTTCATCGGGATGTTCCAGTAAATAATTTACACCTTCCGCAATTGATTCATAATTATGTGAATCAACGCACAATCCTATTTTCTCCCCTTTAACAACCATTTGAATTTCTGGAAAACTACATGCGATTACGGGTACACCAGCCATCATGTATTCAAATAATTTGTTTGAAGATGCAGAGTAATGATTAAAACAAACATTATTAAGGACTTGGAATCCTAGATAAGCATTTCGTGTATATTTTGGCAATTCAGCTAATGGTACCTTTGGAATAAACTTAACTTTATCCTGTAAGCCTTTTTCTTCAACCATACGCTGCAACTTTGGCTTGATTCTTCCGTCTCCAATCAATACAAGCGTTCCTTCTTTAAATAAAGGAGCAGCTTCAATAAGACGTTCTAAGCCCCGACCTGTTTGAATGCCTCCTTGATATAGGAGTATCTTTTCATCCCTCGGCAGTCCCAGCATTTTATGAAGTGGTACTTTTTCTTCATTAGTAACCTCTTGTTTGAATGGATAATTATGAACAACATTTGGGTAAAAGCCATATAGGTCCTCATTGTATTTAGCTCGGGTATGATTTTCAACAATCATTGCATCAATAAATTTAATAAGTAATCCTTCTAATTTCCCTTGTTTTTCCGAATATCCAGTACGACTAGTTTGTACTTCGTGTGAATCATATATTAACTTTTTTGGCTTTAACCGAAACTTTGAACAAACGATTCCTTGAGGAAGTGTATTCAAATCATTTGAATGATATATATCATAATGTTTTTTATATCCTTGCGTAATCATCCGAGCGATAATACTTCCTCTTACCAAAATTACATTTAATTTTGTTTTTAGAATCAGCACCACTACAGCCATCAATGTAGTAAAAATGGCAGTTGGCAGTGTAAATAAATATAGGCATAATAACCACAACGCAGCGATTATTAAGCCTATAAATTTATTCTTGCGCAAATAACGATATCCTTTTTGCATGAATTCCAATGCCATAGGATATCGTCTTACACGATAAATTTTAAAATGTTCATTACGTTCCTCATATTTTGGTAGCGATGGGTCTTTGGGATCTTGAATACAAATCAAGTCCACTTCATAATTATATTCAGATAACGCAGTACATTCTCGAAGTACCCTGGCGTCGTTGGTGAAATGATTCCACACAAACATACATACTTTTTTTCTCATAGTGACTCAACCTTGTCCATTGTAATAATTTCTTTAACATTTTTTTTTAATATCACTGATTTGCTTACACGATTTTCAAGTATATCTATTAAGGTATTAATATTATTTTCCCAAAGAAAGTAGTTATTCACGTATTTTTTTCCATTATTTTCAAATTTCCTTTGCTCGTTCGGATTTGCTTTAATCTTTAGGATATCTTTAAGCATTTCTTTTGCATTTTTAGAGCTTGAAACATATCCAATTTGCTCACGTTCAATAATTTTCCTCGATGTACCTGATACAGAGGCTACAATTGGTACTTGGCAAGTCATATAATCGATTACTTTACCCGGTAAGACTGTTTCGAATACCTCTTGATTTGTTAATGTCACAATTCCAACATGATGTTTAGCCATTATGTTTAAACACTGACTTCTAGTTGTTGGTTTAATGAAATGAACATTTGTTAACTGATTATCCTTGACATAATGTACAAATTGTTCTCTTTTCAAGCCATAGCTGATTACTGTGAGGTTAATATCATGTACAGCTAACTCACTAGCAAGGTCCATTAATATATTTGAATCCTGTGCAAGCCCCATATTCCCAGCATAAATTACCGAGAATTTTTCATTCTTCTCTTTTGGAATGTTAATTTCAAATTCTCTAGCGCCATTTGGTAGAAAAGCAATATTTGCTGTTGGAATATGTGCTTTTTTCGAAATATAGTCAACAAAACCTTCACTGTTCACTACGATTTTGTCAGCTTTCTTATATAATAGAGTTTCGATCATACTAAAAGTAGAAATCACAAGTGGATGGCTAAAAACACCGACTCCTTTTAATGATTCCGGCCATAAATCCCGAATCTCCAAAACTAGTTTACTTTTAAATCGATATTTAGCTAATAAACCCACCATCGCAATGAAGATTGCTGGCGAAGTAGCGATTACAACATCGTATTTATTACGGTTAAATAATACATAGATTACCATTTTGACAGCAATTTCCAAATAAAAAAGCAAACGATTCATAATACTACGAGAGTATTTTCGATTTCTTAATTTAACTCGGTATAAATCATCGGCATGTTTATTCAGAAATTCATCATCCCAAAATTCTTCATCTTCATAAATTTTATTGTTTGGATAGGTTGGATCAGTTGTTAACACATTTACATCATAACCGTTCTTTTTAAGAAGTGTATATATGTTTTTCATCCTATTTCCCGCACTACCAATTTCTGGGTAAAAATTCTGAGAAATCATTAATATTCTTTTTCCCATAGAATTCAACACTCCTTTTTCACCATTAACAGCCGTCTTTTATCCTAGGTAAAAAGTCCTGTTTTCAAAACAGATACTGTCCGTACATCCTCAATACAATAATTAACTATAAGGCAAGCTGCTATTATTTTCAACTAAAATTGTCGTATTACCAGTTTTTTTGTAATAAAACCGTAATATTGGTAATAATACATATGTTTATCTTTATCGACAACAGATAACAACAAATTTTTTTAATGAAATTGCATACAATAAAAGTGACTTAATTTATAGGAGGTTTTTTTATGGTTTACATAAACAATGCATCAAATTTTAAAGACTCTATGGATATCGTACTCGAGGTTATGGAAGGAACTGAACAAGAGGCCTTTCAATCAATTTCTAATGAACTTACTCATTCTTTAAGCAACCTTTCTCAAAATGGATTTGCCATTAATTTATCTCAAACGGAAAAACAGGAACTTTATAATTGTTTACAATCCTTTAAAGAAACGAAAACCTACTATTACTTACGTGAAGATCTAAAAAATTCATTAATTGATTTAGAAATCCAATGCAGAGGGTAGTATAATATTTGGTTTTCTATTCATTTTAATGCAAAAAAAGATACCTCACTGCATTTATTAAATTAAAAAGGAGAATGATCATAATGATCATTCTCCTATTACATTTTAATTACCAAATCTTCCTGTAAAGTCTAATGTGCTGCATTTTTCTAACGGAAGTTTAACTCCCTTACCTTCTGCCGCTGATTTGTAAATCGCAAGCACTAGTTCTAATGCATCTCTTCCATCTTTTGCTGTTACGTACGGATCACGATCATTTTTAATCGCGTCAATCACGTCAGTATAAAGTGGATTATGTCCAAATCCGTATACACTTGGAGGGTTTTCTTGGTACTTTGCTTTAACTTCTTCTGGATTATCTTTATTATCAGCAAAGAGCCATTCCTCAATGATATTTACTGACTTTCCTCCAGCTTTTACTGTTCCTGAATCACCGAATATGTAAAGTGTTTCCTCTAGATTGGTTGGGAAAATGTTAGTTGTACCTTCAACAATCCCGTAACTTCCATTTGAGAACTTGATTAAAGCTAATCCAAGGTCTTCTGCCTCAATAAATCCATGCTTTAGGTTATCTGTCATACCAACAACCTCGGTAATTTCTCCGCCCATCATCCAGCGTAGAAGGTCAATGTTATGAATACATTGGTTCATCAATGCACCACCGTCTTGTTCCCATGTTCCACGCCAAGGAGCTTGTGTATAATAGTCTTCTCCTCTGTTCCAACGAATGTGAGCTGTACCGTGCAGAAGGCGACCGAAACGTTCTTCTTCAACTGCTTCACGGATTTTTTGAATCGATTTATTAAAACGATTTTGATGACATGCGCTTACCTTAACATTTTTCTCTTTGGCTTTATTGATAATTTCATCAGCATCTTCTAATGAAAGAGCAATCGGCTTTTCGATAATTAGGTTAGCACCCGCTTCAATGCAGTCTAGTGCAATCGCTGCATGCTTACCACTTTCCGTACAGATTGCTACTAGTTCAGGCTTTTCCTTCTCTAGCATTTCTTTGTAATCAGTATATAGGTTTGGTGATTTCGGAAGATTAAACTTCTGTAGCTTATCCTCCATATTTTCAGGGTTAACATCGCATAAGGCAACAATTTCAAGTTCGTTTTCCAATGCAGCTGCGATATGGTTTGGCGAAATACGTCCACAACCAATTAATGCATATTTTAAAGTCATGTTGCTCCTCCTTAATAATTAAAACATAAATTTGATTTTAGATTTTTTGACGAATGATGGCAGTTTTTAAGAGCCCTCTCTTATTTTAGTACAAAATGGACTAACTGCCAAACTAAGAAATACCTATTTACAATTCTCCATCCTTGACACTAATTTTCACCATCTTGAGCAATAAAATACTTCGACAAGTAATCTGCCCATAGTTTATGTCCTTTTTCGCTTGGAGCACCATTTGCATCTAAATATTCAACGATTTCATCTGATTTGTAGTCTGGCCATACTTCCCAATGGTTGAGATATGAATAATTGTTTTCTTTAGCATAACCTTCTAAATCATTAACCTCATTTGGGTAATACCTTGCATTATGTAAAGGATTAGCCGGCTGTAGTAAGACAGATACTTCAGGAACTTCCTCCTTAATTGTCCCTAGAATTTCAGTAATATTTTCTAGCCTTCTCTCTAAGGCAACTAGATTGGCATTGTCGTACAAAATAAATGGTTCAAATAATATGATATCAGGAGAAAGATCGATAATTTCTTGATATATTTCCTCTTGTACAACTTGGGTTGATGTTTTATCACCAATTTCTTTAATTGTGATTGTAAGAATATCCTTTCCATATGTATCTTCAAGGCCCTTCTTAAATAATGCTGGCCAAGCAGTTGAATCATCGGGTGTTGAGTCCGAACCTGCAATAATGAAGTTAATTGGTATACCAGTTTGAGCTGCTTCCATAAGCTTTGTTTGTATTTCTTCTGGTAAGTTCCTTGAGTACTTTTTTACTATTTCGATTTTATTTTCACTTTCATCCTCTTGTTTTTCATCAACTGCTGTGTTTAATTGTTCATCAGGCTTTTCTTCTTGAGAAGTCTTGGCAGTAGCATATAATTTATTGTTCCAATGTATTTTCCCTGTTATAACTGTAGCAACAGATAGCACGATGACAATAAGCACAAGTATATTTTTCAAAATATAACCCCCAGACAAAACACGACTAATTACCTATATTATACAATAAAAACGTCATGAAATTTAGCTTTTTCGGGTAATTCATGTAGTATTTCCTCGGAAATTGCAATTGGAAATAAAGAAAGCTGACGAAACTCGTCAGCTCTATAATTTACTTTAAGACACTTTCAAAAACGGCTTTTACCTTAGGCGTAACATCATGACTACCGTTTTTTACGTCTTCAATAAGCATTGCAACTAATAGGCTTGGATTTTCTGTATTTACAGCTACAAAAAATCCATTTTCTTTTCCATCTTCCTCTTTTGAAGTTTTCAGCTCAGCCGTACCGGTCTTTCCTGCAAGCCTAATGCCCTCAATTTTTGCATCACGTGCTGTTCCTTTTGGGTCTTCCACAACTTGAATTAAATCATTAAGAATGAGTTGTGCCGTTTCAGGAGTAATCACGTTTTCTTTCCAAAATTCTTTATCTGACTCATCTAGGATAAGTTTTGGTTTGAGCAGGTTCCCAGAATTTAATAACGGTGTATACGATATCGCTAGGTGAACAGGGCTCATTTCAAGTTGTCCTTGGCCATAACCAGTGTCCGCAGTTAAAATTTCAGTATTTAAACCTTTATTTGAAACTTTTGATTCATATAAAGGATACTCGAATGGGAATGGTTCCCCAAACCCATATTTCTTGAGTTCTTCTTCAAATTCTTCTCCACCAATTCCGAGTGCAGCTTGGGCAAAGTAAATATTGTCCGAGTAAACAAATGCGTCCCTTAAGTTCACTGGTTTTCCTGGGTCACTAACCCTTGTTATTGAATAGCCCCCCCATGAACTATCTTTTTGCCACTGCTTTCCTTTTATATCTATTGTTGTTTCAGGTGTAATTACCTGATTCTCAAGTGCAATCCCTGCAGTAACTGGCTTAAAGGTTGATCCAGGTGCATATGTTGCACCAAAGCGATTTAGTAACGGCTTTAATGGATCTTCATTCAATCGATTCCATTCTTCTGTAGATAGCCCAAGAACAAAGGCATTTGGATCAAAGGAAGGGCTACTTACGAGAGCTAATGTCTCCCCTGTTAATGGATGAATTGCAGCAGCAGCCCCAGCGTTCCCACCTAGTTGATCATATGTTGTAAGTTGAACGTCAATGTCGATAGCTAATGTAATCGTTTCGCCATCCTTCACATCTTTTTCAGCAAGGGTGACTTTTCCTTCGCCATCCGCTCTTCTAATGTAGACTTTTGCTCCCTTTTCTCCTCTTAATCGATCTTCTAGTACCATTTCAAGACCCTTTTTACCGACAACATCATTTGCTGTATACCCTTTTTCCTCTAATTCTTTTAAGTCTTCAGCCGTCACATTCCCGATATACCCAATCAAATGAGCGGTTGCTTCTTTAAATGGATATACACGAGATTCAACTTTTTTTGATAGAACACCATCTAGTTGAGTGACCTTTGTCGCAAGCTCCTGCTCCTGTAAAGACAATTTCGTGATTGGCACGAAGTAATCAGGTTGTACCCAAGAAGCATTTAATTTCTTTTCAATTGATTCTGGCGTTAGCTTTAATAGTTCCGCCACTTTTGCGATAGTTGCAGCCTTGTTTTCACCAAGATCTTGTGGAACTAGTCCGATTTCATATACTAGTCCATTTTCAGCTAATTTCACACCATTGCGGTCAAGGATTTCCCCACGTTTTGGATATGAAAACTCAAGGCCAATCCCATCCCCTTCTTCCATATCCGGGAAAAACATTGAAGGTTCCCATCGGATTGCCCACTTTTTCTCATCGTCTTTTTCTTCTAGTACGAGAGTTGTTTGCTCATCAAACTCAATAGGACCTGCTACCGTTTCCATTGTAGCATTATAAGAAAACCTAACCTCACCTTTATCGTTTGGTTTTATTTCTTCCTCCGGTTTATCGAAGTTAACTTTTAATTCATCCACTCCAATATCACTGTAAATCTTACTAAAACGTTCCACGAATTCATCCTTTTTGACGTTTTCTTTTACATCCGAGGAAAATTGATCGTATACTTTATCAAAATCCTGACTTTCCCAATCCTTAATGAATGCCTCAAAACGTTCTTCTGGCAAAGGATCCTTGTTACAACCGGTTAATATCACAATGCCTAGTGCAATACCAACCAATAACCATATGTACCGTTTCAATACTTTCTCACTCCCTTATACAACTTTTACCACTTTATGTTCTCCTACTATATTATAGTATATTTTGAGACTCTTCAGAGTAGGTCTGTATGCCTAGTTGTTTCACGGTGAAGATTGGTATTCAACAAAAATCGAGGAAATACATCTCGAATCTTATTTCTAACGCCTCAATAAACTTGTGCTTAGTGGGCTTTTTCCTGTTTAAAAAACTATTTATTAACATCCAATATAGTTCTTTATACCTATTAATAATTCGACAAAATACGACGATAATAATACAGTATTTAATAGATTTCGTTGGATAATAGCAAAATCACGGAAACGTGAGGGCGCAAAGCTATAGGGACTAAAGTCCTGTCGACTAGGTCAGCCAGCTACCGAAAACGAGGAGGAAAAAACGTATGAGCACATGGGTCACACCAGAAGAAATGGAAAGAAAAAAAAAGAGAAACAAAATTCTTCTTTATATCCTACTTCCAATAACAGCCATCATAGTAAGTGCAGCAATAACAATACTAGCAAATAGAATATAATGGGGCACAGGGACAGATCCCTTGTCCCTGGTTTGGTCCTAACATTAGGCTTTTAATTATTCATTAAAACATATCCACCCTATGACAGAACTTTACACCCTCTTATTCCATTCAATAAATATCACATACACCCTTCATGATTGTGTAATACCCCATTGCCTAAGAAGAGCCATAGTGTTACCTCTCCAACTATCCGTCTAATCGTTCAATCTCACGTTAAAGGTCTTTGTCCCATTACAAAATATAGCCTTCCTGACCCGATTGTTTTCAATTCAAACGCTTTAAACTCTCTCAATATGTCAACTTGATGACCACATCCGGCCGTGCACTAAATCCTCACCTATGCTGTCACCAATAGCCCGACCAACGAATAAAGGAGTAGTACTGCCACCCAATAATAAAACTTGATCCGTTCGGAGGATTCAATCTTTTTCCTCTAACAGAATTGATCAATTTCTTTCAAGCTCTCTTCATTTCTAATATACATACATATGTTAACCCTAATTTCTGTGCATTCGGAAAGGGACTTTTTCCCCCTTGACCACTGAACTAAAAAGAGGTTTGATTGAATATAGCTTAGTTATTTAGTACAGTTAGCTTTAGGAGTATCTTTTAATAGAAAACTATTTTCATTTTCCAATAATCGACATAAAATCCACTTTTGAAACGTATTAATATATGATTTGGTATACGAATACCTTAAAAGAGAAATGAACCAAATAAAACATCACAAGACAGTGGGACACAAGCCAGGTCCCTTGTCCCAGAACGTGGCAAGATCTTGACATGGGACTTTGCCCATTGGGCGAGACCCCCCACTCATTTCCACTGTCCTAGCATTGGAGGTTTTACATATGACATCTGAGCATGAGTTTATTACAAAAACGTACTATCAAAGTTTTATTTCTGAAAATGATACGAGGCATCCGGTTGAGATTCTTGGTGAAGCATATATGGCTGAACAGGAGAAGGAGCTGTATGACCTGTCCTATATACGCTATGCGCAAGGTGAAGTTTATTTTCATTACAAGGATTATGAAGCCGCAATTTATAAGTGGGAGAACATCTCGAACGACTTAGAGCAGTGGGCGAAGAAGAATATTGCGGATGCGTATTATGAGCTTGGCTTGCTCGCAAATGCGGAAGAAGTATATGGCTCGATTATTTCGACAAATAAAATCCTGACAAGTGAAGTTTCGTTGAGCCTATTCTCACTCTATCTTGAGGATAATAAAGTTGAGGCAGCTTATCGTGTTATTCAGGAAGCAGTTGAAAGTTATCCGGATTATCCGAATCTTACAACGGTTGCCAAGCAATTTTACGAGGAGCAAGAAGATTGGAAAAATGCGATTGAATTGGCGATTAATGAAACGAAGCGAACAGAGGCTATCGAATGGTTTGATGCTTTAATTGATTACTGCGGATTAGGGCACAGTAGTTCATTTGCACCCGATACATTCGTTTCGGTACTGCGCAAGCTCTATGAACTTGACCAGGCAAGATTTAAACAACTAATGGCAGCTGTTTGGGAAAGCTATCAAAATACGAGCGAATATCTAAACTGGCTTCATGCCGTCATAAAAATCATGAAGGATTTAGAAATCAATCCGTACGAACAGTGGCATACCATTACTCACTTGTTCGAGGAAGCATATCTAAAATTAACAACTGGTGAATATTTATTGCGTGATATCGGTCAGCTTATGCCAAAATTGCTAGTCAATTGGTTAAACACAACGACTGCAACAAATGGGTTAGCTGCAGCTGCAGCGATCCTGGCGTGGGATGATATTTTCCCTTCCGCCATCAAAATGGTGATCGTAAAAGAGGCTGAAATTGTTCTAGAAAATGCACATAGCCGTACATTATCCCTAGATGAATGCCACCACTTCATGAAAACCATCATTGATTGGGCTCGAAAAAATAATATCGAAACGAGCGACCGTTTAGTATGGGGCTTTGATCAACTTTTTGATACGAAAACAACGAATTTACTTGTTCTAGGAAAAGGTAAGTTTTCTTTTGTAAATTCGATATTAGATGAGGAATTATTAACTCCAACTCTTTCTAATTATACAAGCATTCAATACGGAGCAGAAAAAGGAATAGCCGACGTGTCGGACGCTGGTCGTCATCCCCTACCAAGTCCGGAGGAAGCCATTACTCCAGACTCTATTTTAGAAGTGACAGTGCCATCGGCCCAGTTACGGACGTCTGAACTACGATTGAATACCACTGGATATAAAGAGTATTTTATGGAAAAGAGAAAAACGTTCGGCTTCTTACCCGTTGTCGATGGTGTTTTATTCGTGAGCGATGCGGAAAGCCTGTCAGAGGCTGATTTTGACTATCTCGCGCAAATTAAACATAGCGCTAAGAATACGCCTGTACATTTTGTATTGCGAAATACATTGGACACAGTGAGAATAAATGAGTATTTCCCTGAAGCGGTGATTCATTCAGTACGAAACATGAACTTCTTACGTGATATTAAAGTAAGCTTCGGAACGAATTATCGTGTTGGAAAAACACTATTTTTACTGAGAAAAGTGATTTCCAGCCTGTTAAAAAAACGTGCTGATGCAGAGAACAAATTACTTGAAGTAATCGCGCATAATGAGGAATACAATACAAGATTAGCTGGATTTTTAAATAGCCTTCATGATAAGGAAAACGAGAAGAGCAAAGAGATTACAGATTCATTCTCCAAAGTAATCTCGGATGTTAAACGAGATATTTCTGAAAAAATACCAAAAATCCTTACAGGGTGTTCGGAGATTATTACAGAAGACAGCAACCTCAACCAATTGCATATTGAGTTAAATGAAAAAATGAACGAAGAGATTCAGCGATTATTCTCTCAAGAGGTTTTACCAGGTCTCTCAACGAAGCTTCAAGAGTGGCTCGAAAACTCAAATTCGAAATTGGTTGCGACACAAGACTATTTAGATGACATGACTCAGTCACTGTCAGAAGTCTATCCTGAAAAAGAGCTCAAGTTGGAATGCGACTTTAAAGTCGTTGAAGACTGGCACCGAGACATTGGTCGCATGACGTATCAAATCCAAATTGATAAGGAAAACATCATGCTTCGCCACAATCCAGCGCAAGTATTGCTGAAAGGCGCAGGCAAAGTATTAGGCTTGCTACCACAAAAGCAACAATCTTACATGCTGAATCAATATAAAAAGTATGTAGAAAATGCGTCCTATGCCGAAGTTGTGGAATCCATCCAACGTAAATTCTGGCAGCAATTCGACTTTTTCAAGCGGTCATTGCCACAGGATGTCAGCTTATTCTACAAGGAACCTTTAGATGGACTATCACAAGCGATTGACCAAACGAACAGTCGTATCGAACAAGACAAAGAAACCTTGGCAAAAATGAAAGCAAACCCAGAAGTCTACTACGACCCATTGAAACTATTCGAAACAAGACTCGTACACTACGAAAAAATCGTGGGACGCAGGGACAGGTCCCTTGTCCCAGCAACTGGAGACATGGGGACAGATTCGCTGCACAACAAATCCTAATCAATTCAAACTGGCACAATGAGTGGGTTTAGCCACTCGTTGTGCCTTGTTTTTTTTCATAAAGTTTTCGTGAACTTCTTACTTTTATAAATTCTCATTCACATACTTAAGCGTATCATCAAGATGTGTGCTAATGCCCCCGACGTTATGTCCAGTAAACGGGTAAACGACATAACTCTTCTCTGCTTCAATATGATTATATACGCCAAAAATCGATTGAGGTGAACAAACCGGATCTTTCAGCGCAATCGTTACTCTCGTCTTACTTTTTATCATGGAGGCAAAATTCAGATTATCGAAGTAAGTAAGGTTATGGAAAACCCGATATGTTTTTTCAGGATACTTTGCTAAATAATTTTCGAGGCTAACTAACGACCCTTTTAGCTTCAGCTGAATTGCTAGTTCAATATGACACATATTCGGTACATCAGCTATAACTATTTTAGGTCGATTATCAAGGGCGGCCACGGCTAGCGCAATTCCTCCACCCATGCTGCCACCATAAATGCAGATCCGACTTTTATCGATTTCAGGTCTTGAAAATAGAAAATCAATGGCGCGTTTACTATCGATGTATACTTTTCGATAATAATACTCGGCTTTGTTTAAAATACCATGCAACACCCACGTTCCATTTGTACCCGTCATATAGCCTGAGTCGTCGCTACTTTCACCATGACCACGATTATCAATCGCTAGAACGGCATATCCTTGTATAACCCATTTCATATAATCTGAAATAGACCCTTTATCCATGCCATAACCGTGGTACAAAATGATACAAGGTAGACTTCCCTTTGCTTCTTTCGGTAATATATAATGCCCTCTTATCGGTGTTCCACCAAATCCTTGGTAGGTAACCTTATAGGCGTCAATCTGCTTAATTGGATATTCTTCTCTTACTAGATGGCTTTGTAAAGGGAGTTGCTCGGACTCCTTTATCGAATCTTCCCAAAATGTGTGGAAATCGTCCGTCTTTGTTAAAGGTGGTTTATATGATTCATATTCTTTGATTTGTTGTTCAAAATATAACAAAGTAACCCTCCCAAATACTTATAATCGTTTCCTGAGCATTGACTAGGACCCACTAATCACCTTTTTGGGTCTTTAAAAAAGCAAACGCACTCTCCATACGATTCGCCATTTCCATGAATCCTAAGTCATTCGGATGGATCCGATCGACTGTGCATTCATGCCAATATTCGCCTAACAATGTTGATCCATCTATAAATGAAATTTTCGTATCTCCCTGTTGCTTTAACTTTTCCATCGTTGATTTCGAGTACTGCCTACGGTTTTGATAGTCTTCATATTCTCCTATTTCTTTGTCATGTACAAATGGAATTCTTGACACGATGAGAATAGGAACATCCGAATGATACTCCCGATAGGTTTCGATAAAAGGAAGTAGTGTCTCTTTATATTCCTTGTACGATACATTTGCCTCATAATCAAGGACAAGGCAGGCTGGACGTTCGATTTCTCTGATGGTTAAGGCCACCCCTTGCTCACCTCTCCCGCTTCCGGAGAATCCTAAATTAATAAATTCAAAATTAAATCTTCGGCTAAGGATATTTGTGTACGACATACCAGGCCTACTTGCACAGGCCCCCTGTGTAATGGATGTACCATAGAAAATCACTCGTTTATCTGAAGAATACGGAGTAGGTGATTCAATAATTGCACTTGGATTTATTCCGATTAAAACCTCTTCTACCCCCTGATACAAAGGAAAATACAACGTTACTTCTCTAGAATGCTCGATTGAGTGTTGATTACTGTTGGTAAAATCCCAAACTGTTTTCTCGTAAGATCGATCAAGAAGTGATGGAATGGCAGTTGTATAATACTGTTGTCGTCCAGGTTCGCCCACGTATACATCAAAGCCACACTGACCAGAAGCCGTCATATGCCCCATGTAAGCTGCATCCGTTAGCTTTACTTTTATTTCAAGCTTGGTAGCATTCGTCCGAAAACTAATTTGTCCACCAGACGTATGATCCGCTAACTCATCCACTCGTGGCGGAATTTGAAAATCTGAATTGACAGGTAGTCGCCGATATCGTTCTTCTGCGTTAAACCATGCAAAGCCACTTATACGAAAAGGCTTCTCCTTCGGGTTGTACCACTGCATCTTCTCTTGCACACTTCATCCCCCCATCTGGGTCAAGGGGACAGGCCCCCTCGTCCCACCATTTTTTACAGGGACAAGGGACCTGTCCCTCTGTCCCACAATTATGTCGCGCTTGCTGTGGCGATTCGGTTGTAGGTTTCGCCTCTACCTAGAGTTACGTTTTCGGGGAATTGTTCTGGACCGTCGTAGCGTAGTCGCACTTCTTCTAATTCGGCTAGTGTTGTAATATGACCGTTCAGCCATTGATTTAATCGATATTGTGCTGTTTCCAACCGTGATAGTAAGCCGCCGTAACGCATGTCTAGAACTTCCCATCCGAACGGTTTATTGACGGTAAACCATACATCTCTGTGTGACTTTCGTAAAGCATCAATCTCAACTCTAAGTACCTCTACCTTTTCAAGACACACCTTAACCCCTGCTTTATCCCCTTTATCATAGGCAAGCTTTAGCTGATTTCCCAGTTCCGCCTTTTCGCTTAATACTCTTGCTAGCTGCTCATAAAAGCAAAACAATTTTTCAGCGCCTAGATTACGTTCCTTAGCCGCCTTAAGCTTTTCCACTAAACCTTTGTAATGATTAGCAATCGGCAATCCTTTAATGTTTTCATCAAACAGTCCCATTAGGACATCTTGCCAAAGCAAAAATTTAGACGGGTTTGAGGAATATAAATTATCTTTCATGACTCCAGGGACCTCGTCCAATTGATTTAACAAAAAGAAATCATTTAACTGATAACCTGTGCAGTAATAAAAACGCTCTTCCAAATGCTCACTGCTTACTTCTTGATGATAGGTGTGCTCAGCAAACAATTGCAGTCCTGGAAGTGCGACTTGAATTGGAGTTTCCGCTCCATTGTCACCCCACATGGTTGTAAATACTTCTTTAATTCCTGTTTTTCTACAGGCATTTAAAGCAGCTTCCGAATTTCGAAAGGCCCTCGCATAGTTCGGAGAGATTCCATTCCAAGTCCATATTCCTCCTGCAAAAAGTGGATTGGGCACAATTTGTTTATGAGTATTTAACATTCCCTCATAAAATTCCTCATCGGCATGATAATAATCCCAATACACCATTTGGACGTTAGGAATAGATTGTTTAACCTGTTCCAATATTGTTTCATCAAAGTCATAATAATTCCCGTTTTTAGAAGCTAAACGAAAATACATGTCACTCCAAATCATTGGTTCCAAGCCGAATTCCTCGGTAATTGATACAACTTCCTGAAGGTGCTTGTTCATAATTTCAAAACGGTCATCATACCCATTTTTCTCCATATATTTACCGCGACCTAACTGCAAGGCTTCATCCATGCCGATATGAATCCTTTTTGTCCGATACGGTCTAACAGCAGCCTCAATCAAATGTTTCAAAAATTCATAGGTTTTCGGCTCACCGACGAGCAGTATATCATCTGTATCCTTAATTTCATTCGCATAGCCCCACTTCAGCGCTTCCTTTAAATGTGCCAATGTTTGGATACACGGTATCATTTCGATCCCTAATTGAAACGCATAGTCATCACAATCCCGAATTTCCTGTTCGGAATACTTTCCACGCATGTATCCGAAATACGGGACATCTGGAACCTCATACGTATCCTCTGTATAAACCATCGCCATGTTTAAGCCCATTACGGCCATTTTACGCAACAACATTTTTATGCCGTCTACCGTTAAAACAGCATTCCTGGAAACATCAATCATCGCCCCACTTGTTTCAAATTGAGGCTCTTCTGTTAGATGGAACTCATTGCTTTTTTCCATATGCTGTAGCCATAACCCTAACCCTCTGAAAAAGTGAATCTTCTTATCAAAGATGATCTGTTTGTTCGTCACGACCAACGGACCTTGGCGATTTACCACTTCAATCGGGTATCCATCCTCCGCCATTTCTAATCCCAAATCATCACTAAGAATTCGAACTCCATCTAGTACCTCGGCTAAATCACCTGTAAAACGTATCTTCATGTCAAACCTCCTTCACAGGGGCAGTGGACCAGTCCCAACAGAAAAAGTCAAGCGCACGGGGTAGATCCCGCTCCCACACTTTCCACAGATGCTCATCTTCTGTTTCGATGTATTGCACGTTTATATTTTTCGTTGTAAAGCTTCTATATAACTCTCGGTTTCTAGTTAAGATAAGTAATTTTTGATCTGAAATTGAGGATACAAATTCATCTTCATAAGTCCCAACGGTTTGAAGCACATTCCATCCTGCAAAGTCCACTTCTTCCACCCGCTCAATATCCCCATCAGAAATAGCCGGAGACTGAAGCAATAAATGCGTCCAACTTTCCGGCTTCTCTAATGCGATATTTATACTTATATTCCCTGCCAACGAGTCCCCCAAGAGGCCTCTTCTAGAAACGCTAACCCCTAGGTTTCTTTCAAACTCAGGAATGAACTCATCGTTCATAAAACGCAGGTATTGATGAAAGAAGGCGCCTGTTCGACTAAATGATTCCCATCTTTCAATCGAATCCCCAGGGTGAATCAGCACGAGCACAAGGTGGTTGGCCAACTCGGGATTCGCAGATACTAAATCCTGAATCGCGTCCTCCAATCCACCTAGTTCTATATAATCACGGCCATCCTGGACGTATAATAGATAAGCATCCTCAATATTTTCACTTAACGTTAGGACCATGTAATCTAGTGTTTTGTTTAAATGAGAACTATAAAATGTTCGATTGGATTTATTCATTGTATTTAGCCCCTTTAGCTAAATTTTGTGCAGCGATATCGCGCCGTAAAGCCCGGATTTATTGCCATTTTTGGATCTCAAAATAATCACATCTGAATAACTGTCCATAATGTGTTTTTGAACCTTTTCCGATACAAGCTTGACAGCTAAGTCCTGTTCCATGATGCCTCCACCCAAAATGACACAAGGAGGGTTAAAGATATGTATTAAACTGGCAAGACCAAGCGCCACTTCATTCGTCCATTTATCAAAAACTTCATATAACTGTTCATCACCTTGCTGAATCATTTCAAATAGCTGTCTACCGTTCGTACAGTCAGGATTTGTCTTTTTCGCTTCCCTGATAAGGGCTGTTGTAGAGCCATATTGTTCATAACACCCCAACTTACCACAACCGCACTGGATTCCATTTGGATATAGATTCATATGGCCAAATTCTCCAGCACTACCCGTAAAACCGCGATACAACTTTGAATCGATTACAATCGCTCCACCAATACCTGTTCCAAAAGTTAAAAATAGAAAATCACGATATTCCTTGCCAACCCCGTAATATTTTTCACCAAGAGCTGCTGAATTCACATCGTTTTCTACCTTTACAGGTACGTTAAACCTCGATTCTAGTAAATCCTTTATCCGGGTACCAGTATAGTTTGGTAGATTGTCATTTGCGTAGATAATATACCCTTCTTCACTATTTACCTGACCAGCTGTACTAATGCTGATTGCGTCTATATCTGGGTAAGTAGCGATGATATCTCCCAATTTTTGAATAATATGTGGACCACCTTTTTTACTCTCCGTTTCAACCTCATCAAAAATCTGAACCGTGCCGCTCTCATCAGTCACACAGATTTTGATCGATGTCCCACCAATATCCGCAGCAAATATTTTCATCTCTCTCTCACCTCACTGGGTCACAGGGACAGGTGCCTCGTCCCACCATATTTTTACAGGGACAAGGGACCTGTCCCCTTGTCCCTAATCCTGTAAAGCATTTAGAAATCGTTTTGTTATTTCTTGTGGACGTGTGATTGCGGATCCAACTACTGCTGAATGGACTCCTGTTGCCATGACTTCCTTTAGTTCCTCGGGCGATGAAATTCCACCCTCAGCAATGATTGGTACACTCAAATGTTCCACAAATTCTTTTATCAACTTAATATTGGGCAGTTTTACATCCTTCGTGTATTCGGTATAGCCTGACAATGTGGTCCCAACCGCATCAAATCCTATTTTTTCTGCTTGAATGCCCTCTTCTAAAGTTGAGCAGTCCGCCATAAAGAGTTGATCAGGATATGTTCGTCTGATTTCTGGAAAAATCTCAGTAATTGTATGGCCATCTGGTCGTACTCGGCTTGTCGCATCTAGCGCAATCATATCGACACCTTCATTTACAAGAAGCTCTATTTCTTTCAATGTTGGGGTGATAAAAACCTCCGAGTTATCGTAATCCTGTTTAATGATTCCAATGATTGGCAGGTTGGTTACCTTCTTTATCTCATGGATATCTTCAACACTGTTAGCCCTAATACCACTTGCACCTGCCTGAGTTGCAGCTACAGCCATTTTACTCATAATATAGGGGCTATGAAGAGGCTCATCCGGTAATGCTTGGCAAGATACAACTAACCTTCTATATATTTTGTCAAAAAACCCTTGTTTGTTTTCCATGTCATCCACTCCAATTACTTACTAATGGATTTTTCTAGCTCATCCCACCATTGATAATCCTCTAAATACACTGTGTCAAACAGCATAACTCCATTTGATTTTTCCTTACAAAGCTGCACAGCCTTTTTAAATTGTTCAACATTGTCGGCATAATCTTTTAAATATAAGCTCGCAATCACTGGAATTTGTCCATTAATTGCTTCCTGACTCATCTCTATCGCGCCCTCAACACTATACCAAGTTGCAGGTCTTTCGTTTGCTAACGCTTCCTCAATTGTTACCTCCGGGTAATAGCAGCCTGTCATGATAAAATCGAATTCCTCTGCATATCCAGACGTGTTGTGCGTATCTGAAGTCCAATCCAACGTAGGGTGATATGTCTCACTCCCCCAGTTAACGCCTTCGTTATAATATAATGGATACCACGATCCCACATAGATTGTGAAAATCAAATCTGAATTCCTTGTTTTAACCACATTTTTTGCTTTTTGAACAAAGTTTTTAATATTCTTCGCACGGAACTCCGCCCATTTCGGAAAAAGACGACCAAAAACAGGTTTCTTATCCTCAACAGTCATAATATCCTGCGGCCAGTTGATAACTTCTTGACCGATATAAGCTTCAAACTTTGAACGACTCAAGCTACTAAAATCTCCATATATATTCGGATAGCGGCATCTGTCCAAAACAACGCCATCTATTTCATACTTGCTTACAATCTCTTGAACGATATTTAGTTCATAGGCCTCTACTTCTGGATGAATCGGATTCACAAAAACCGTAGGATCATTGTGGTTTTCCGCAGCTGTTGGCATATTTGAAAGGGCTTGGTCATAGTGAACTACCTGCCACTCAGGCTTGGCATAGACCATTCCTTCTTTATCGATTCCATTTCCTTCTGCAAATACATCGACATTTGCGATTACTTTCATCCCAGATCCTTTTGCATAATGAATCATTTCTTGAAGAAAGTCTCGGCCTTTCCATTCGTGATATTGCTCATCCTTCAATTCACTTACATGATAGGCAAACTCACTTGGGTACGTTGTAAATCCATATGGAATTTTTGCATCCACTACAAGATGTGTAATCTCGCATCTAACGGCATGTTTGATTAACTCTTTCATTTTTTCCGGGTCTAATAATCGAGAACCATTTGCTAAAAAGTCAACCCATAATATATTTGGTTGTTCCATTTGGTCTTCTCCCCCTTATAAGTCAATATCATCTGGCCAGTGTAGCTGAACGCCATGATTTACTAATAGATTTTGATAGTCATCTAAGTACTCCTGCTGTTCTCTCACCTGATGCGGAGTCACATTGTTTAAGAGTGAATACGCCACTAAGTAACCTGCTGATTCTCCAATATTCCATTCTGTTGGATGAAGCCTGTAGCAACCATTCGTAATTTGGGTAGTCCCTATGTTTTTACAAGCAGGAATCAGATTCTTTACACGCACTGGCAATAGAGCGCCAAGCGGTATTTCATATGGGAAATTCGGGATATAAAAGCTTCGGTTTGATACCGTTGTGTGATGTAAATCTAGATGATAGCTACCAACACCAACGCTATCGTAATACTCACAAATCCCTTGGTCTCCTCTTATTTCTTTACTAACGTCATGTTCTGTAATGGTGTAAACAGCTTTTATTCTTCTTGATTCACGAATGTAAGGATATTTCGCTAGGCCATCCTCTGTATCCAATACATCTTTGCGAAGTCTTAATCCAGGGAATCCTTTCCCTCCATCAAGTCTAGGTGCTTCTGTTTGCAGCCAATATAAAAGAGACAAGCTTTGTTGTTTTGCATTAAATAGGTTTTTTTCAATTTCCTCTTCAGGTACTTCATAAATTGGACCTAAAAAATAATCATTTTGCGCCCAATTGATAAGGGAAATGTCACCTTCATATAAATTCCCTTCCAAATTCTCTGTATCTAGTATTCTTCGATATGTAAATAAGGAAGGAATATCTTCATCATTTGGAAAAAGTGTAAACTGCTTAAGCTTCGATGTATCATCCGCATCTGTTGCATACCAGCTAAAGAGAGGCAAATGAGAGAAACTCGGCATATATTCACGCCAAAAGTCATACTGTTCTGGCTTATCGATTACAAAATTTCCACCCTCTACATAGTCCACTGCGAACACATAGGTAAAGGATTGCATATCGATTGGATTCGCCTCTTCTAAAGCATGCGGTTCACCAGTTTCTTTCATTGATTCTGCTCCAGTTACATATTCGACACCGGCAATTGGTAAAACATCTCCACATTCGGTAGCATCTAAGAAATATTGACCAATCAACTCGATCTTTTTAGGCTCGCTAATGTGAGTAACGGTGACAGATTTTACAACATCCTCTTCAGTTTTTGCTTCTAAAGGCTTATAGTTGTAAAGGACTGTTATTTTCCCACTGTTAATGTATGGGGCAAGCATATCCTCAATCACCTTTAATGAAACCTTTGGTTCATGAGCTAACCGGCTTACCCAACCATTTCCAGGGTTCAAAATGTCATTCTCCAATGCTTCCTTCGTAAGCGGATAGTTATCGCGATAATATTGGCGCACACGATCTCTAAATTCACGAAAAGTGGCTGTACAACCATATCTTTCAATCCATTTATGTTCATCCGGAGGTACCGCCTGACTCGTAAGCTGTCCGCCTAGCCAATCTGTTTCTTCCGTCATAATGACCTTTAACCCCATTTTGGCAACAGCCAAGGAAGCCATACACCCTCCTAAACCTCCACCAATCACAACAACATCTGAAATTCTGCGATCCATCACTAGCAGCAACTCCTTTTTGGGACACAGGGACAGGTCCCTTGTCCCACCATTTTTTTACAGGGACGAGGAACCTGTCCCTCTGACCCGGATATGTTCAACTTTTAAGCCAACTTCAAACATTCGGCTCCATGGCATGTAGCAATCTGTAATTCGTAGTTCATTTTCTTCGTCGATAAGATTCTCTTTTATAAACGCAGTTAATTGTTCCTGCACAATTTCAGAAACCTTTCCACGTTTTCCGTCAACAAGGAAATAGTCATATCCTAACTCTGGCAGGATGTTATTTGTAACATTTTTTCTGACTGTGCTACAATATCCCGCATCTTCGACATAGCGTAGTGCTAGAAAATCCTTATGAGTTTGTGTATTTCCATAAACATGATAGAACATCCCTTGTGCAATGCATGTTCCCAGTGTATTCGAGCTCGTATTCCAGCCTGCATACCCCGCTAATTTAAAAAGAAGATTCTTCCTTTTTAATAGCTTGAGAAGGCCTAAATCTGAACCATTAGCAAATGCAACATCAGCCACCACGCACGGTATGTTTCTTTCCTTTACTGTAAATTCGAGCTGCTCCACAAAATCAATTAAGTTACGATTCACCTGATATTTTGTACTTAGACTATCTTGATAGGCAGCCTCCATCATAGGCTCTACGGGTGAATTTAAAAATAGAGCAAGATCAGCTTCAGCAAGACTTGAAGTCATCAGTCCACCCGCTGCTAAAATTTGATATTTGAGAGTCTCCATTAATGGGCGATCCTCATACAAAGGTGTGACAGAGGGGCCTTGCATACTTGAGAAGACTGGATAGACCAATGGTCTTTTCCCTTTAAAGTTGTTGAGCATTCTCGCTAGCATCGTACAACCTACTTCATCTGCACCTGGATACATGTATACATCTAACTCGAGATGATGAGTAGCAATCGCTCCCCTTACCTCCTGCTGGTCAATCGCCGTCCAACCGTAAGGTGCAGAATCATCTTGTGGAATGATCATAAAATCAATCGTTCCATTATTCACATATTCAAGGGCAAGCTTGTTTACTTCAACATTGACTTTTCTGCGAGAAAGATAGTCATCTACAACCTCTTTTGGAAGCTGTTGCTTAAGTTCTTCGTACTGTTTTTCATCTTCTTCAGATGCAAGATTGGCAGAAAGTAAGTGATGCAATCTGCCATATTGGAAGATTTCACTTCCCCAATCCTCGTAATAGTCCGGTTCTTCATCACTGCTTGAATATTTCGGACATCTCATGATTAAGTTGAATGCGTATATTTTTACTTCTGGATTAACTTCCTTAATTTGTGAAAGCCTCGCTAACACATCTCTGCACTCATCCAATGTTAAATGGTGCAATCTAGACGGAATGATTCCGCCATATAACAATGTATCGATTGATAGAATGAGACCGTCTGCATCCACCGCTTCCTCGAACAGCCATTCCCAAATCTTTTCCGTATTTCCAGGTGTTTTTTTATCTCCCATCAGACTCAAATCTGGTCGTACGAGATTCACTTCACCGTGGGACGAGGGACCTGTCCCCCTGTCCCACAGAAGGCTTGGGAAGTCATAGTTACATGGGCGTTCGTCTAGTGGGATGTAAGCAATTTTATACATTTGATATCTCCCTTTTTCTTAGCACTTTTTATTTCAGGTGGTTTATCCTTTAACCGCTCCTGCAAGTCCTTCCATATAATATTTCTGAGTGAATAAAAACACGAATATGATGGGTATTACTGAGATTACTGTACCTGCAGCAATCCACCCAAAGTTATAGGAGAACTGACCATTTAAAAAGCTTAATGCTGAAGCTAATGGGTATTTTTCTGTATCTAGGACAATGATCGGCCAAAGGAAACTATTCCAGTTCGCCATAAATTCAAACAAGCCCACAACTGCGACTGCTGGTTTGATCATTGGCATCATTAATTGAACCCAAATCCGGAATTCGGAAGCGCCGTCCATTTTTCCTGAATCCCTGATATCGCCTGGAATCCCCATGAATGCTTGTCTAAAGAGGAAGACGTTAAATACAGAGACCAGTGTTGGAAGGACTACCCCGGTAAATGTATTAATTAACCCCAAATTATTAATCGTTAAATAGTTAACAACAAGTCCTGCAGCTGCAGGAATAATCATTGTCGATACGAGTAACATGAAAATGACATTTCTTCCTTTAAAATTGAAAATAGCTAACGGATATGCTGTTAAAGCACTAAATATAATACTTAATGTGACACCTAAGAAGGTGATGATCACGGTGTTCCAAATATATTTAAGAAAATCCATATACTCCCAAACTTCTATATAGTTTTTGAAGTCAATAAAAGTTGGCAGTATCGCAGGTGGAAACGCGAAAATATTCTTACCAGGCATGAGTGACACACTGATTAGCCAAAGAAATGGCCCCATCATGAAGATGGCAAATAAGATTAACAACACATAAACGATTGTTTTACTGACAATTTTTTTAAATAGATTCGTATTTTTCATAGGTTCATCCATATTAATATGGATTTACACCACCCCTCTTGTTAAACAGGAAGACGAAAATACTGAAGAACATGATAATGAAACTTACGACTAATCCTAGTGCAGATGAATAGCCAAACTCAAATTGTTCGAATCCCTGCTGGTAGATATAGACACTACTTGTTAAAGTTGCATTACCAGGTCCACCAGACGTTAATACGAATACCTCATCAAACACTCGAATCGCTGCCATTAAGGAGACTAACGTACATAAGAATACATATGGCTTTAATAACGGAATCGTGATTTTACTAATGATTTGCCAGTTACTAGCACCATCGATTCTTGCTGCCTCAATACAATCGGTTGGGACTGCTTGTAGGCCAGCAAGATAAATCATCATATAGTAACCCAAGCCCTTCCATAATGTGATAAACATGAGGGCCCATAGAGCGGTATCTTTATCCGATAACCAATTCACTTTTTCATCTAATATTCCAATTGACATTAAGAGATAGTTGAGAACCCCATTTGAACTCATCAACCAACCCCAAATAATGGCAACAGCAACCATTGATGTAACAACTGGAATATAATAAGCCGTTCTAAAAAACTTAATACCTACCATTTTTCGATTTACTAGAATTGCCATCAAGATGGAGATAATTTGGATAAAAGGCACAATAATCATATAGAGTAGAGAGTTTTTAAGCGAAGCAATAAAATCAACGTCAGAAAATGCACGTTTAAAGTTGTCCAGTCCTACGAACGATGTTTCTCCTATAACCGAATAGTTCGTAAATGCCAAAGGAAGACTGAAAATGATCGGCCAAAAGGTGAATAGAGCAAGCAATATCAACCCTGGCGCCATAAAAAGCCATGCAGTTTGTACCTCGTTGTGGACTAACCTAAAATAGTGAGACAATATAAAACACCTCCAAAATGGCAATACTTGAGATAAGTATTGTGACATT
>NZ_JBPFDQ010000063.1:0-29919 GCF_059415045.1 Ferdinandcohnia sp. SAFN-114
TGAAATTCAAGTATATAAAAATACCTGTAGGTTGAACACTCTTTTTTTCGAGTGTCCTTCCTACAGGTACCATTCTACTAAATAGTTTTCTTTATTTTTTTGTTTCACTATCCTTCCACTCCTTTCTGTAGAAAGTTCACCTTCGTTTCAATTTCAAATTCTAAATTTGGGTATTGATCATTAAAGCTATCTTGCGTCCAATCCCGTTTTTCACTTCTAATTAAATCCCCAAATCCCACAGGATCTACTTGTCTCTCTTTAAACTCTTCCAATAACCTTTCAATTTTTGTGCTTAATTCTTTTTCAATCTTTTTAGATAATTGTTTTACATCTTTACTCTTAGAAAGATCAAGAGATCCTGGGTAATCTTTAATAAGAGCAAACAAATCAAGTTTAATTATCACCTGTGGGTTTTGAGAAGTATTTTTAATGGAGATTTTTCGTTTCCCATACATAATTTTTAGAAAGATTTTCTCCTTCTGTTTGCTGATGAATTCATAAGTACCACTAATATTTTTGTCTTTAATGATCTTAAAGAGGAACGCTTCCCTATCCTGAAGGAGCATCATCAATTTGTCACCCTTAAAAATTCCTAAACCATCAACCATTATCTTCTCAGATTCATAAATGGTTAAGACTGGCAAGTAAACATCTTGCCCAGCACCATAGAATTGATTTAATACTGTGTGAACGTTGGTTTTTGGCGTATTCCCGTATGTTATATTTTGTTCAATTACATCAGAGAGATAATAGGGTGGAAATTTCATAGAAAGATTAAGGACTTCAGCAGCCTCCTCCTTTGATATTGCCATTTTTGCATTGCTTTCTACGATTGGATCTCTGACAAGCGTATCAATTAAATCTTTAATACCTTCATTTGCAAAAGGTTGTCCCATTATTATTGTTCTTGTTTTTCCAATTGCAACAGGGTGTTGTACTTGTTGCGTAAAGGTCGTAAATATTCCATTTGCAGTTTCGGATTCTGCTGTAAGAAGCTTTACTGGTGCTCCTGCTGGTACATCATAATGAACATGGAAAGAGGCGCTCCCTTTTATTTTATCCTCTTCAAGATCATAGCCTAATGACTCAATTATTTTTAAATCCTCGAGTATTTGATTTCTAGAGCATCCTACTATTAAGAACAGGACAAATAGGATTTTTAGTAATTTCATCATGGCCCACAACCTCTTGAAAAAGAAATAAGTTATTCGTTATTATAGTCATCCTCGATGTCTTTATGCTTTTTGACATTGTACCTATGCAACTTTAGAGGTCTAAAGAAGGTAAAACGTTTAGTCGTGACGCTTAAAGAAGACCGAATAAAACTATCGTTTAAATCTCTGTACCTGAATGGGTATAGAGGTGTCAAATAGGTTGTGCCAAGAGATTTTAACCTCATTAGATGACACAGGATAAAAGTAAGACCCAGGGTTACCCCGAAGCCTCCCCAAATTGCAGCTAAGAGAATAAGTGGGAATCTTAATATCCGAATGGTATTAGACATCTTAAAAATAGGAGTAGTAAAAGAAGCAAGTGCTGCAAGAGCTACGATGATTAATAAAATGTTACTTGTAAGTGCAGCTTCAACAGCAGCTTGCCCAATTACAATACCTCCAACAATTCCCAGAGTTTGGCCAACTTTAGTCGGAAGTCTACCTCCTGCTTCTCTCAAGAGCTCTATTGTAATTTCTAAAAATAAAGCTTCCAGTAAAGGAGGAAACGGGACATTTGCCCTTGACTTGATTAACGGGGTTAACAGATCTTCCGGAATGATTGCATAATGGTGTGTTAATACTGCGACATAAATTGGTGTTGCCAAAATTGAAAAGAGGACACCAATAAATCGTATTAATCGAAAGAAAGACCCTACTGACCACGGTGAGTAATAATCCTCTGGTGATATAAAAAAGTTAAATATAGTAGTAGGCCCTCCGATAACATAAGGTGAACCGTCACTAATAACGATTACTTGTCCAAGTAAAAGCATATAGATTGTACGATCCAAGCGTTCTGTAGACATGAATAGCGGAAAAGGAGTATTTGTGTTATCAGAAATAATCTGATCTAGAACTGAACTATCGAATATAACATCCATATCTAAATCCTCAAGCCGTTGTTTCATAGTTTGGACGTGCTGTGGATTTGCAATTCCATCAATATATCCAATCACAACCCGAGTGTTTGAAAGAGATCCTTTAGTAATTTCTTTAAAAACGAGACCTTTGGATATAATATGCCTTCTCAATAGGCTGAGGTTTGTATCAAGATCTTCGACAAAGCCCACATTTGGTCCGATGACACTATATTCATGTTCAGCATTATTAAAATCTCTATAACCCTTCGTTCCATTCGAAAGATTAACCAAAATACCTTTCTCAGGATTTATCGTTAAATGAATGAATATGTAGCCTTTTGTCAGTTTGTTTATGATTACTTTAGGATCGGAAGTGATTTCTCGATCTTCTATAGGTATGGCATTCATTACATCCGTAAGTTTTGTAAATACCTCCTCTGCAGATTGAATATATGGAAGGAGATGATGATGAATTTTTTTTTCATCTATAAGGCTCTTATAATAGGAAAAATATATGGGTAACTCATTGGAGCTCTTAGTGGAAAATTGGTAAAAATCATCAGATTTAGAAACCTCTTTAAACAAATCATGTATTGAATCGTTTTTTTGTTTTATGAAATTCCTCAAAGAACCATGCCCCCCCATATGAAAACAATCAAGTATTATTCTTGGCTAGTTTAGGCAATTTCTGGTGTTTTCATGTATTGGTGTTCGCTAAATTCTCATGCTGATTTGGACACAAGAAAAAGGAAAGGGAATAAAAAAGTAAAAAACGTCAATAGATATATAACTCCTCCTATTTTGACTTACAGGAAATCATTTTTATTGAACTCACCTGTTCAGTTAGTCTATCTATGGGGGAGATTATCAACTTTTTACACTTCGTTATGCCGAGACTTTTAAGGATGTTTACTGGTCTATTTAATGGTTTTACTTTTATTGATGCATTTGTACATACTGTTAAGCTTCCAAAATGTGGTATATTTTAGATAGGGTAACTATGTAAAGGGGGAAACATGTAAATGTATCTGTCTGAGTTAGAGGTTGAAAAACTCTCAGACGCACAAGTGACCAAGCTATTATTTTCGGATATTGAAGATGATTTCGCGAACGGAGATTGTATATTGGTCGCAGGTAGCAGTAAAGCCGTTAAATATCGCGTACCAAAAGCAGTAGAATTATATAAACAAGGTAGAGCCAATAAACTATTGTTTTCTGGTGGTGTGAAGTGGAACGAAAGTGATTTCTCAGAAGCAGATTCGATGAAAAGAGAAGCCATCGCGTTAGGGGTTTCCGAAAAAGATATACTACTTGAGGATCAGTCATTGCACACACTTGAAAATGTATTAGCCTCTCTATTCGTATTAAACAGAGAATTTCACCTTTATAGGATAAAACGAATTTTGGTAGTAACGACATCTTACCATATGAAACGATTACATCTGACATTACAAACATATATGCCTAGTTGGATCACCTATACGTTATGTCCAGCTGATGATACTTTCACCAGAAAGGATAACTGGTTTTTATCCGAATTAGGAAGAAAACGTGTTCGAGATGAGGCTGCTAAACTAATAAAATACGTTAAACAAGGTGCATTGCGTGACATGAAAGTAGATTTGTAAAATCGCTCACATATAAGGTGTACTAAGAACAAGGGAACTTTACTTATTGGAAGTTTCCTTTATTTATGAAGAAATACAACAAACTTTAAAAAACAGCGATAAAGGATTATATAGTCATCCACCAATAATGAATTTAAAGGAAAGGACACTCCTATACATGCCAAATCAATCTATTTCATTATTCAGAAGAAAGTTTTTCAAGGCACAACGGGTAGCTCATTTTACCACTCGTTGTGCCGTTTTCCATGTAAAGAGCAAAATCGTCACCGTAAGAAGCTAAGAAACGCACCTCTACACCTACAGCTCAACTGTGTAAATTCTTAAAATGTTGGACAATCTCCGAATATCTTCTGTTAGTAAATCATAAAATCAAAATAAAACAACAAAAGTTCAAATAAAACCTCAAATTGATACTGGCCACTTCATTTTCTTACTTAGGGGGTAGGTGATTTTGATATCAATCTTTTTTTGGGAAAAGAAGGAATTTTGAATTCTATAAATGGCACGAATTTGTAAGAGTACTATATTACATTAAATTCTGTATTGTAGTAGATTTTGAAGATCGAATGAACAGTTTTTATCTAAACGTTCATGATAGCGCAATCATAGAAAAAGGGACATTCAATTAAACATCCAAACCGTCAAATCGCTAAAAACTGAATGGTGAGGCAAAATACTAGATTCGCTTGACATAAATAAGTGGTTGGTAGTTAACAAAAAACTATTAATTGAACGAAGGAGTTAAATCAAATGGTAAAAGTAAAAATGACAAAAAATCAAGTTTTAGATCGATCAATACAGTCATGGAATCCAGGTAAAACCCGCCAATGGCAGGAAGATGGTATTGACTTTGTGATGGGCAAACGTGAGGGCTATTATGTGTTTGATATGCACGGTAAAGAACTAATGAACCTTCATTTAAATGGAGGAACATTTAATCTGGGACATCGAAATCCAGAAATTATACAGACCTTAACAGAATCAATGGAAGACTTCGATATTGGAAACCACCATTTTCCAGCAATCGGACGTGCAAAATTAGCAGAATCGCTTTCTCGTTCCACTCCAAATAGTGTTCGCTATTCAATTTTTGCATCTGGAGGCAGTGAAGCAATAGATGCCGCGATTAAATGTGCTCGGTATGCAACAAAACGGAAAAAAGTGGTCTCCATCCAAAATGGATACCATGGGCATAGTGGGTTGGCGGTCTCATTAGGACACATTCGATATTCTGGCCCTTTTTTAAGTCAGGGAGAGCCAGGATTATTTATACAAGTTCCATTCAATGATCTTGATGAAATGGATAAAGCACTTTATGAAGAAGATGTAGCTTGTGTCGTAATTGAAACGGTACCAGCGACATATGGTTTTCCGATGCCGGAGGAAGGCTATTTAAAAAGTGTGAAAAAGCTTTGTGAAAAATATGGTTCACTTTATGTAGCTGACGAGGTCCAAACTGGTTTGATGAGAAGCGGCAAGTTATGGGCAATTGAACATTATGGGGTAGAACCTGATATTCTTGTCACTGCAAAAGGACTAAGTGGGGGGGTCTATCCTATTGCAGCAACTATTGTAAGTGAACGTGCGGGTGGTTGGATGAATGAAGATGGTCTTGCGCATATTTCTACTTTTGGTGGGGCAGAGCTGGGATGTATTGTTGCAGATAAAGTATTAGAGATCTCCCAACGTCCGGAGGTTATAAAAAATGTAGAATATGTATCGCGATATTTGAGGACAGGATTAGAACAAATAAAAAATAGATATCCAGATTATTTTGTTGGAATCCGTCAGCTTGGGGTTATTATGGGTCTTGAGTTTCGCGAAAAAGATGCAGCTAAGGATGTTATGCGACATCTCTACAATAACGGTGTTTGGGCAATTTATTCGATGCTTGATACAAAAGTGCTGCAGTTCAAGCCAGGTTTGTTATTAGATAAAAAATATTGTGATGAATTGTTAGAACGCTGTGAAAAGAGCATAAAAGAGGCTTCTAGACAACTAGCGTTTGTCAATTAATTTTTCTCTATTAAGGAGGATGATATGAGGAGTAAAATAAAGCCCTTTTAGATCTAAGTAAAAGCCGAAATGTTATAAGGAATACCAATACGTTGGTTCTCCCGCCAAGTAATAAGAGGTGAAGAGATGGATAAAGCATTAATTGAGGAGATAACAAAACTTGTACTTAAGAAAATGGGCATGATGGAAAAACAAATGGAATATTCAATACCGCTTACTGACGATGAAATAACGGAGTGGAACATGCTACATTTTACTAAAGGTAGTGGGAGTAAGAAAAAAAATGGTGAAAGACAATATGATGTAGCTCTAACAGAGAAGGAAATAGATGAATGGGCCAATATTGCTAATTTAACTTCTAATTTTGGAGGCTCAATTAGCAATAGAGGATCGAATAACAATACATCTAAGGTGAAATTTACCAACTATTGTAAGTAAATATTGAATAAAAAAATATAAAAAATGGAGGAATAGATATGTCAGGATTAAACGGTGCTCTTGGAATGATTGAAACAAAAGGACTTGTAGGATCAATTGAGGCAGCAGATGCCATGGTAAAAGCGGCGAATGTAAATATTGTCGGTAAGGTTCATGTTGGAGGCGGGATAGTTACTGTTCTTGTTACAGGTGATGTAGGTGCTGTAAAAGCTGCTACTGAAGCGGGTAGTGCAGCAGCACAACGAGTCGGAGAACTTCTCTCTGTACATGTCATTCCTCGCCCTCATAATGAATTGATTGGGATCTTACCGGTAACAGGAGAGAGCAAATAATTTTTTTCGAGGTGGTACTAAATGAAAAAATGTGAGATTGATCATTTAGTAGATAAAATCGTAAAAGAACTAACTCATTCAAAAAATAAGTATGAAAAAGACGATACACTTGTTCCAATCGGTGTTTCTGGTCGACACTGTCATTTAACAAAAGAAGATTTTGCAACGCTTTTCGGAAAAACAGGTTCCCTTACAAAAAAAGGGAACCTTTCACAGCCTGGTCAATTTGCAGCAAATGAAACTGTGACAATTGCAGGTCCGAAGGGAAGCATTCAAAACCTGAGGATACTAGGTCCATTTAGAAAACTTACACAAGTCGAAGTAAGTATAACGGACTCTATAAAGTTAGGATTAAAACCACCTATTAGAGAGTCCGGTAATATTGAACACTCGTCTCCTTTTACGATAATTGGCCCAAAAGGAAGTATCTTTATGGAAAAGGGTCTTATTATCGCCCAAGCTCATATTCATATGTCTCCAAATGATGCAAAAAGGTTCCGAGTTCAGGATGGGGATTTTGTACGTATAAAAATAAGAAATGAGTATAGACCTATTTCTTTTGAAAAGGTAAAGGTGCGTATATCACCTAATTACGTTCTAGAGATGCATATTGATACGGACGAGGCGAATGCTGCAAATATTCGTACGGGTGAATTTGGGGAACTAGTTCATTCAGGTGACGCACGATGATAGATTCTAAGATGATTGAAAGAATCGTAGAAGAGATTATTAGCCAAGTTGAGACTGGACATTTTAAATATAAGCCAAGTCTTCTTGTTATGTATAATGAGACAAAAAATCTAGAAGATGATCTGCATTATTTACAACGCTATTGGAATGTCATAAAAGCAAACCCTTCAGAACAGCAGTCTTATACGAATATACAACAAGCTGCTTTTATCCATGTTAACCAAGATACCCTAGTTAGGGCTGCGCTTGGGTTAACCGATACTCCAGAAAGTATGCTTTTTTCACAATTAATTTATCATGAAATACCGATTATATTTGTACTTGAACCTTCCTTGGAGAAGTTATTACAGGCTAGTACAACGTTACACAAATATGCTGTATATATAAAAAAAATGAATGCATATAAGGAAATGATTGAAAAGTTTGGAGTGTCGTTTAAAGTTCTGGAGGAGCTCCAACCAGTTATGCAGTCTAGTAGTAAAAAGAAAGTGGAACCAACTAAAACATTAATTACTGAAGTAGATATTGAGAATTTCAATAGTAGTCAGCTTATTGTTGAACCCGGGATGATCATCACCCCACTTGCAATAGATAAAGCAAAAGAACGTGGGATTACTATTTCTTTTTAGGTATATGTGGCTGATTGAAAAATAGTTTAACAGCCTAGGAGGCTTAAAGAATGGTCATTGGAACGGTGATAGGTAGCATATGGGCCACTAGAAAAGAGGAAGGTTTAACAGGGGTAAAATTGCTAAAGGTGAAAATAGATGCCTTAGGCGCTAAAGATACCATATCTGATTCAATTCTCGTAGCAGTTGATCGGATTGGTGCTGGAGCAGGAGATAAAGTCATCATAACAAGAGGAACATCAGCATCAACCTTTCTCGAACGGCCTGTACCAATTGATGCAATCATTATTGGAATTATTGACCCAGAAGATCAGAAAGGATGAAATCAGTGGGAATAGCTGTTGGGATGATAGAGACGTTAGGAATTGCAACGACAATAGAAGCAACGGATATGATGCTTAAAACCGCAGACGTAGCAGTATTTCAATTAAATAAAACGGACCCAGCTCTAGTTACAACGTATATTACTGGAGATGTCAGCGCGGTAAAACTAGCAATTGAGGCTGGAAAACAGGTAGCTGAACGCACAGGTGCTCTCGTTGCGTATTCCGTCATCCATTCTGCGGATAATCTAACAATTAATCAGTTGATTATCGAACGATAATAAATAGCTAGATCTCTGAACTCTCACCCAAAGGCGGAAGCTGGATAGTTCGATACAAAAATACTGATGCTCATTCTTCTTGTGGTGAAGGATTCAAAACCAAGCATTAGTAGAGGGGAGGATAGAAAATGCGATTGGACAAGGACGTTCTGTCAATCCAGGAAATGAGAAATGCATTGAATAAGGCGCATCGCGCTCAAAAGGTGTACGAGACTTTCTCACAACAGCAAATAGATCGTATTGTAAAAAACGTAGCTGATGCTGCTTTTCGTTCATCAGAAAGACTTGCAGAGATGGCCGTGGAAGAGACTAAAATGGGTGTTGTCTTGCATAAAAAAATGAAAAATGAAGTCAGTTCTCGTAATGTCTATGAATCTATAAAGGATGAAAAAACGATTGGGGTTATTCATCGTGACCATCATGCAAAAATAACGGAAATGGCGTATCCTTTTGGAGTTGTAGCAGCGATCATTCCAACAACAAACCCTACTTCGACTGCCATTTTTAAAACGTTGATATCCTTAAAAAGTGGAAATGGGATTGTTGTAAGTCCCCATCCACGGGCAACCAACTGCACGATTGAAGCATTAAAGGTGTGTAACGAGGCAGCTATTGAGGCTGGGGCACCGGAGGGGTTAATTGGTTGGATTACAAACCCAACATTAGAAGCAACTACACAACTAATGAAACACAAGCTAACCAATGTCATTTTAGCAACAGGTGGTATCGGTCTTGTTCGGGCAGCGTATAGTTCGGGAAAACCAGCATACGGTGTTGGACCAGGTAACGTACCTGTATATATAGAGAAAACAGCGAATGTGGCAAAGGCTATAAAAAATATTGTCGATAGTAAAACGTTTGATAATGGGACAATTTGTGCAACGGAGCAAGCACTTGTAGTTGATCAACATGTGAAGGAATTGGCAATTAGAGAACTGAAAAAGAATAAGGTCTATTTTGTTGAAGGCGAAGAAAAAGAAAAGATGGAAAAGATTATTTCACCCGTTATTGGACAGCTTAATCCGGAAATTGTAGGAAAGTCTCCGGTAGAAATTGCACATATGGCCGGAATTAAAGTACCTGTAGATACCCGTGTAATCATGGCGGAAGAGAGTCGTCTTGAAAAGTCAGCTCCATTTTCAATCGAAAAACTGTCACCTGTTCTTGCCCTTTTTACAGCAGCTAATAAGGAGAACGCAAAGGAAATTTGCAAAGGTTTGTTGGACCTTGGTGGAAGAGGGCATAGTCTTTCAATCCATACGAACGAAAATCAAATTGCCGAAGAATTTGCAAATGAAATGCCTGTGTCTCGTATCATTGTGAATACATTATCTACAATGGGAGCAGTTGGGGCAACTACTGGTCTAAAGCCTTCCTTTACCTTAGGCTGTGGATCATATGGGGGTAATATAACGGGTGATAATATTTCCGTAAGGCATCTTATGAATGTGAAGAGATTAGCTTTTTCCACGAAAGAGGTTACAATTCCACAAGAATCCAATGAGTCATCTCGATCAATTGCCACATTTGATCATAAGGTGCAAGAGGTTGTTGAAAGTGTTTTAGGAAAACTTATGTTTGATAATAACACTATTGATAGGAAAGAGTTACAGTTACTTGTTCAGAAAGTTATTTCACAAATTCAAAGCTAAAACGATAGGAAAAATAGATTACGTAATGAATGGTAAAAAATAGAATCATAAGGGTGGGTATAAAAATGAGGAAAGCACTAGGGATGATCGAAACGAGGGGACTGATTGCCTCGATTGAAGCAGCGGATGCAATGGTGAAGGCGGCCGATGTAACGCTAGTCCGTCAGGAGAAGGTGGATGCAGCTCTTGTTACTATTTTAGTAGAAGGCGATGTTAGTGCTGTTCAAGCTGCAATAGAGGTCGGAAGAGAAACGGCAAATCGATTTGGTGCAGTCGTGTCCTATTTAGTCATTCCCCACCCAGATGTTGAAACAATGGAGCTTATTAAAAAGAGTAACCCAGTCAGTAATACGGATGACATAGATATGGAGAAAAAGGAACTATAGATGAAAGTTGAAGGTTCTAATGGACAGAAAGATGAAATGAATAAGGTTAATAAATGGTTTAAAAAGGATTATGATGAAAATGAAACGATAGAGTAGTCTTTTAAAGAATTGAGGTGAATAAAGATGAAAACTTTTAAACGGAAAAAGTTTGCTGTCATTGGAGCTGGATTCACAGGAGCAACATGTGCACTTATGTTAGCCCAGAAAGAACTAGGTGATATTGTATTAGTGGATATACCAGAGATGGAGAAACCAACACAAGGAAAAGCACTAGATATGCTTGAATCTGGACCTGTTCAGAAATTTAATGTTTCGATTAAAGGGACGTCCGATTACTCTCAAATTAAGGACGCTGACATGGTTATAATTACTGCAGGTATTGCACGAAGGCCTGGCATGTCTCGTGATGATCTTGTGTTAACAAACAAAGACATTATGGTCACCGTTTCAATGAAGATTAAAGAATTCGCACCAGACAGTTATGTCCTTGTCCTGAGTAATCCGGTAGATGCTATGACATATTCATGTTTTAAGACAACGGGTTTCCCTAAGAATCGTGTGATTGGCCAATCGGGTGTTCTTGATACCGCTCGATTCAATACATTCATAGCAGAGGCTTTACAAATATCAGTGGAAGATGTAACAGGATTTGTACTTGGGGGTCATGGAGACAGTATGGTACCGCTGATTCGTTATTCCAATGTAAGCGGAATTCCATTGAATCAAATTATGGCGGAAGAACAAATTGAAGCGATTATCCAAAGAACTAGAAACGGAGGAGGAGAAATTGTAAGCCTTCTCGGAAATGGGAGTGCATATTATGCCCCAGCTACTTCTCTAGTTGAAATGGCAGAAGCCATTGTCAAAGACAAAAAACGTGTATTACCAGCTATAGCTTACCTAGAAGGGGAATATGGATACCATGATATATATCTTGGCGTTCCAACAGTACTAGGTGGAAGGGGAATTGAAAGAATCATAGAGCTTCCTCTAACAGATGAGGAGACGAAACTCCTGGATAAATCTGCAAGTGATGTAAAAAGGACTATAAACATAATTTCATAAGTTTATAGGAAAGGAGATATTATCCTTATCCTATTTGCACTCCTACAATTCCTACTTTATAAAAATGACCCGCAAAACACAACAATTCTAATCAAAATGTAAACGCAGCCTTTCAATATGACTTGAACAATTTTGAGAATATTAGGTATTTTAGGGGCATACAAATAACTAAGTTTAAAATCCACAACATTACACAACAACCATAGAGTACAGACATTTTTCCTTCATGATGGTGTGGTTATCAGTTCTTTACTAGTTTAAGAGGGGGTAGAAGGTAAAGTGTATCAATCAATAAAGGGAAAAACGGTAATTGTTACTGGTGGTAGTAAGGGGATTGGAAAGGGAATCGCAGCTACTTTTGCAAAGCAGGGAGCAAATGTTGTAGTTGTAGCCCGTAATCTTGAAGCAGCAGAAGCTTGCGCCACTGAATTAGCTGGTGATAATGGCAATGTATTTGCAGTTGGTGGTGATGTAACAAATCGTGAATCAATGGGCGAGGTAATGAAAAACGTCTATGAAAAGTTTGGAAGTATTGATGTATTATGTTCGAATGCCGGGATTTTTCCTTCTGCAAATCTTGAGGATATGACTAATGAAGATTGGGATCTTGTCATGAATACGAACGTTAAAGGGACTTTTCACGCCGTACAGGCATGCATTCCATACCTGAAGCAAGCCGAATATGGTCGGATTGTTATTACTTCATCTATTACAGGTCCTGTTACTGGATATCCAGGATGGTCTCATTATGCGGCAAGTAAGGCTGCTCAACTAGGATTTATGAGAACAGCAGCACTGGAATTAGCAAGTGAGAACATCACCGTTAATGCTGTCTTGCCAGGAAATATTTTAACGGAAGGACTAGAAGGCATGGGGGATGAGTATTTAAAAGAAATGGCAGCATCCATTCCAATGAAAAAGCTTGGTAAAGTTGAAGATATTGGCTACGCAGCATTATTTTTAGCAACCAAGGAAGCAGGTTTTATCACAGGTCAAACCATTATCGTAGATGGTGGTCAAATTTTACCAGAAAACTAAAAGAATCCATTCAACATTATACTTTATACCTTATGTCATGTTATAGTAGGTGATTTATAAATGTCAGTATCTTTCGAAGAACGAAAATCCACAATTTTAGCAGAATTGAATAAGGAAGAAAAGGTATACGTTCGAGAGTTAGCCAGTCAGCTTCAGGTTTCTGATGAAACAATTCGCCGTGATTTAGATCGGCTAGAAAAAGAAGGAATTCTGAAGAAAATGTATGGTGGAGCAATCAAATCGAAGACGCAAATTAGGGAGTTGCCTTTCGATGAGAAAACGACTATTCATAAAAAAGAAAAACAATCTATTTGTAAGGCAGCAGCTAATCTAGTTGAAGATGGTGACGTTATTATGATTGGAAATGGCACGACTCCTTTGGAAATTGTGCCTCATTTAGCCCATAAAACGAATGTCACGTTAATTACACATTCTATTCCAGTCATGCTACTTGCCATTGAATATTTTAAGGGACGTGTGATTTTTACTGGTGGAGAATTTAGACGAAGCCAAAAATATACGAGTGGACCGTTATCTGAACGGATGCTAGAAATGCTGAAGGCTAACAAGGCATTCATTTCTGCAGGGGGAATATCTCTAACAAACGGAATAACTGACTATGATATCAGTGGCTCGAGTGTATCTCGAAAAATGATAGAGCGTTCGGACGAGGTAATCATTCTGGGTGATCATACCAAATTCGGGCAAACAACTTTTGCTCAAATGTGTACCTTATCAGAGATATCGATGATTATTACAGACAAAGAATGTCCACAAGAGTGGAAGACCCTTCTTGCTAAGAAGGAAGTGGAACTGTTAATTGCAGAAGACATCTAACAAACTTCTAGTAATATAGTTAAAGGGAATGACAGTCTAGAAGGAAAGGAGAATCATAAATGAACCAGTCTTCAGCGGAGCCCTTAAAGGATCCCATAGAAAAATTTAATCAAATTGCAAACAAGGCGATACAGCATTTCTCGTTTCTTGCTGGAAGTAAAGTTGATTTATTAAATTACTCGGAAAACGCGACTTACTTAGTTCATAATCCAGCAGAAAACAAAGAAAAGTATATTCTACGGGTGGGACGACCCGGATATCATACAAAGTCTGAGGTTGAAAGTGAACTCAAATTATTAAAGTCTATTGAACAACACACAGATATTACAGTATCTCTTCCAATTCCCGGGGATAATCAGGAGTATGTTCAAACCGTCAAACACGAAAATGAGGTTTTCAACTGTACCCTTTTCACTTTCCTAGAAGGCAGTGCTCCAGAGGAAGATAACGAAAGCAAGCTGATTAGCCAATTTGAAATCCTTGGTAAAATTACGGCACAATTGCATGAACATAGTCAAAACCATCATCAAAACTTACGAGATATAACTAGATTAACATGGGATTACGACACCATTTTAGGGCCAGAGCCTAAATGGGGAAGATGGAAAAATGGGAAAGCCATTACTCCGGAGAGGCTCGAATTATATGAGAAAGTGTCTCTCAAGATTAAAGAGAGATTAGAACGATTTGGGAAGGACCACAGTAGATATGGTTTAATTCATTCAGACTTGCGACTAGCTAATCTACTTGTTGAAGGTGAAGAAATTAAGGTAATTGATTTTGATGATTGTGGTTTTGGATGGTATTTATATGATTTGGCTACCTCCTTAAGCTTTATCGAACATAAGTCCTATGTGCCTTCTTTAGTAGCTTCTTGGATAAAGGGATATCGTAAGGTTCGTTCTCTGTCCGTGGAAGAGGAGCAAGAAATACCAACCTTTATTATGATGCGTAGATTGCAATTAATTGCTTGGGTAGGAAGTCGCGATAATGACTTGACGAGAGAACTCGGAGATCGATTTACGATTGAAACGGATCCTTTAGCTAAAAACTACCTAGAAAATACGACGATTTAAACAAATGTAAGCCCTTACAAAAACAATTGAAAATTTACTATATATCTAGGGAGGCGAGGTTATAGATAGATAAACAGGTTGGGTTGGTTTGTGAGTGAAGATATGAAGAAAGTAGGGTGAGGAAATGTCAAAAGCTGGTCTCGCATTGTTTGAACAGAAGTCAACTGGAGGAACTGCCCGTCAGATAAGTCCAATTGATACAATGATTTATTCAGCCGCAAATCCTGGTTTGATGTTTGCCCTTGTTTATATTATGTGGGCTCCATTTTTATATCCAGGAGCACATATGGTTTGGGCGATCTTAGCAGTTTCACAAATGTTTATCATTGCAGGTTTGTATTGGTTGTTTTCGGTCTCTATGCCAAGGTCCGGTGGAGAATACATTTACATTAGCCGAATATTACATCCTTCCTTAGGTCTTATGGCTAGCTTTATGATCACTTTTACCTCAATCTCGTGGACAGGAATTCTATTAAACTGGATTATAAAATGGTCCATTGTCGAATTTTTCTACTCGATGGCCCTCATTAATGGAAATAATGCCACATGGTTAGGTTTGGCAGAGTTTTTTGACAGTAAGTACATGCATGCAATTATTGGTACAGCTTTATTGTTATTTATCTATTTTATCTACTATAAGGGAACAAAGTGGATGGTTCGCTTAGCTTATATTACATTAAGTGCAACTTTAGTAGGAGCAGTTGTATTTGTGGTTGCCAACTTGATTACTGGGCAAGGAACATTTGCTGCTAATTTTACACAACTTACTGGGTTAAATTACTCAGATGTTATAACGATTGCCAAACAAGATGGTTATACAACAGAGTTCTTATTCGGAGCAACCGTAATGGCTGGTTCTACGTATGTCATTCTTAATACCCTTGGTTCAACCTTTGGTGCAAATCTTGCCGGGGAAGTTCGAAATGTCCAAAAGTCTCAATTATTAGCATTATTTGGTTCATTAGCTATCTTAATGGTCATCTGGGCTATTTTCTACGGGATGAGCTATGTGAACTTTGGAGACATTTGGTCGAACAGCTTATATTACCTATACAACGCTGGTCATGAGGCCTATCCGTTTGAAGGATACGATCCGTTTATTACAATCATGATTGGAATCATGACAAAGAGTCCGATTTTCATTTTCTTAATTGCAGTAGCCTTTGCCGTCGCAACATTTGGATCAGCAGCAGGTTTAGGTTTTGGTCCTTCTCGAAACTTTGTTGCATGGTCATTTGACCGTTTAATTCCAAAAAAATTCATGGAACTTAATCCAAACACGAATTCTCCTACTTACGCGTTACGAACAGTAATTGCGGGTGCTTGGGTGTTTTTAATGCTTGATATTTTTGTTCCATCTTGGACTGCAAATATTGCCTATACCATATTTACATGGTTCTTAGCATGGATTTTCTTAGGAATCGCTGGAATTGTCTTTACAACGAGAAAGAAAGTATTATTTAACTCATCACCACCTGTTGTAAAAACAAAAATCTTTGGTGTTCATCTCATTACGATTCTTGGTTGGTTAACAACTGCGATTAGTGTTTCGATTTGTTATTACCTATTAATCCCATTCTTTAGGGGTGACTTACCATTTACGATGATTATTGTTTCGTTGTTATTAATGTTAATTCCAATTATCATCTATTTCATCATGAAGCGTTCACATGCCAAAAAAGGGATTGATATCGATATACAATTCCAAGAGATACCTTCTGATTGATTCCTATTTAAAAATGCTAATAAAGTGATATGGGGTGAGGGCTTTGAAACTATTCTACGCAGGCGACTTGCATGGTGCAGAGACAGCATTTAGGAAATTTACGAATGCTGCTACATTTTATCATGCAGAATTAATGATATATGGCGGTGACTTTACAGGAAAGATGGTTGTTCCCGTTGTTGAAAAACGGGGAGTCTATACATGTAAATATTATGGTTCAACGGTAAAGGTGAAAAAGTCTAGTGAACTACCAGATTTAGAAAGAAACCTACGCGATGCTGGTTTTTACCCACTAATTATTACTGAAGAAAAATTAAATCAACTAAATGAAAAAGATGCTGAGCGAATTATTCAAGAAAAACAAGTGGAAGTGTTAAAAGAGTGGATTACACTTGCTGACGAACGGTTCAGTGCCATTGATGTGCCATGTGTCATGATACCAGGGAGTGTTGATGATTTCTACCTTGACGAAATTCTTAACTCAGGAAGGCATGTCCAAAATGGAGATGGGAAAATAATTGAGATAAATGGCTATGAAATTCTATCAGTCGGTGGTGGTAAGCCGAGCGTATTCAAGTATCCACGTGAGTTTAGTGAAGAGGAACTAGATACGAAAATTAATCAATTAGCCTCACAGGTCAAGGATATGAGTAAATGTATATTTAATATTCATATCCCACCATATGACACTGACTTGGATCAAGGAACTCAGTATGATTCAGATTTAAAACCTATTCTAGATGGTGATTCACTTGCAACTGGACCTGTTGGAAGCAAGGCTGTACGGAAAGCGATCGAAAACTACCAGCCATTACTCTCCTTACATGGAAATGTTCACGAAAGTCGTGGTGTCACCAACATAGGAAGAACAGTCTGTATCAACGCTGGCACTGACTATGACCAAGGAATGTTAAGAGGTGCACTAATTGATATCAGTCCTGATGGTAAGGTGAATTATACACTGACAGCGGGGTGACCATTTTATAGGAGGTAAGAAGGACGTCGATACTTAATTCGTAAATAGTTGAGAACGGGATATCGACTTCCCAATCTGAAACATCAGAAGTAAAGGCTTTTGTACAAAGGTAAAGAAGAGGTGAACGATGGAATATATCAGCAGGGAACTATCAGTTTTAACCATGTCTCCCACAAACAAACCTGTTAAAATAGTAGAGTCCGGTAGTACTGTCGTTTTTCAGACGTTAGATTGCTTTAGTAATCAAATTCAAAATGAAGATCAACCATTTAGTTCAGTAGGATGGGATAAAATAAATCCGGCAACAGGACCTTTGTATATTAATGGGGCTGAGCCCGGTGATACTTTAAAGGTAAAAATTATTGATATAAAAATTGACAATAAAGGTGTTATGACAACAGCCCCCAATCTTGGAGTTCTAGGGGATATAGTGACTGGCGAAACGACAAAGATTATCTCAATAAAAGATGATAAAGCAATCTTCAATGAGAAAATACAAATCCCGATTAAACCAATGATTGGTGTTATAGGAACAGCACCTAAAGACGAGGATATTCCGACAGGTACACCTGGATCACATGGTGGAAACATGGATTGCAAAAAAATCGTGAAGGGCTCGACATTATACCTACCAATAAATGTATCGGGTGGCCTCTTATCAATGGGCGATTTACATGCAGTGATGGCTGATGGAGAAATCGTAATATGTGGGCTTGAAATTCCAGGCGAAGTAACGGTACGTGTAGATGTTTTAAAAGGGGAAGAACTACCACTTCCAATGCTTGATAGTGAAGAAAGTATTATGACGATTGCATCTGAAAAAACATTAGATGAAGCTGCAAAAACAGCAACTGTAAATATGCATCGATTTTTAGTGAACGAACTAGGAATTGATATAGACGAGGCCGGGATGCTTTTATCACTTGTCGGTGATTTACGAATTTGTCAGGTTGTCGATCCATTAATGACAGCACGAATGGAAATACCTAAATGGATAGTAGAGAAATATGATTATAAATTAAAATAGTCGAAATTCGTGAAGTAGCCCTCTATAATGGGGCTACTTCTTTTTCAATTCCAAAGAAAGATCTTTTAGTGACCGGCACTCAGTGCAGGAATGCTTTATTGTGCTGGGGGTCAGGAGTTTTTTTATTCGAACATTTTCGGGGCGTCACTGTGACATATTCCAAAACACTCTGTAAATACTAACCAATATGCTATAGTAAATAAGCCTACGACAAACAAAAGGCATTATGATAAGAAGAGAGAGACGTGATAGATTTGCTAGATTTTTTACAACTTGGAATTCGAAAAGAGATTAACCATACATTGAAGTCATTAGGAATCGTGGAACCAACACCGATTCAAGAACGGACGATTCCATCCGTACTTGAGGGGAAGGATGTGATTGCAAAAGCACAAACAGGTACTGGAAAGACGTTGGCTTTTGTTCTGCCGATTCTTGAGAAGATTGATGTGAACGAGCCTGATGTGCAAGCACTTATTTTAACCCCAACAAGAGAACTAGCTCAGCAAATTTCAAAAGAAGTTAAGAAAATGATCGAGAACATAGAGGGTGTCAATGTATTAGCCGTATACGGTGGTCAGGATGTTGAGCACCAATTAAAAAAGTTAAAAGGGGCTCAACACATAGTCGTGGCAACGCCTGGTCGGTTATTAGATCATATTCGCCGTGGAACGATTGATCTATCAACGATCAAGATGCTGGTGTTAGATGAAGCCGACCAAATGTTACATATGGGTTTTCTTCCAGAAGTAGATGACATTATCCGTGAAACATTTCCTTCTAGACAAACCATGCTATTCTCTGCAACAATGCCTAACGAAATCCGATCACTTGCTAAAAAATATATGGACGAGCCAGAGTTCATCGAAGTAAAAGCAAAGAAAGTAACGGTTGAAGAGATTAAACAAGTCGTAATCGAAACCACTGACCGTAGAAAACAATCAACTCTATTACATTTAATCGAAGAACATCGTCCATTTTTAGCGATCATATTCTGTCGTACAAAGGTTCGAGCTAAAAAGCTGCACGAAGCATTAATTGCTAACGGGTATGAATCAGACGAGCTGCATGGTGATTTAACACAGTCCAAACGTGAAAAAGCGATGAAACGATTTCGCGAGGCGAAAACACAATTCTTAGTTGCCACAGATGTTGCTGCAAGGGGACTGGATGTTGAAGGGGTAACACATGTCTATAACTATGACATCCCACAAGATGTTGAAAGCTATGTTCACCGGATTGGACGAACTGGCCGTGCTGGTGGAGACGGGGTTGCCTTTACTTTAGTGGCTCCTAAAGATATGGAGTTCCTACGAATGATTGAAAAAGGGATTCATCAAAAGTTTGAAATACAAGTGATTAAGGGAGTAAGTATCCCCGATCGTGAGGATTATGAGAGAGCAAGTGAGCAAAAATACGAAAATAAACGCTCTGAAGGTAGTAGAAGAGACGGAAAGAAGGCTGCACCGTTTTCTTCAAATAGAAAACCGAATGATAGGCGATCAAAAAGTAATTCAAGCCATTCAACGAGAGGTAGAAAACGTTCTCGATAAAGACAAAATGGATGCCTTACCCCTAAGACGGTAAGGCACAAATTTCAGGAGGATACACCTATGTTACAAAAACAAATGAAAAAATTTATATCATCAGAGTTGATGAGTGAAGAGAAACAGGTTGCAGTATATCAAGAGGAAAAAGAGTACATAGAAAAATATGAATTGATTTCAAATGACGTTACATTAATCGAAAAGGATCCAACTACACGATTCCGTGAAGCTTACATTGAAAGATGTGATAAAGAAACAGAAGAAACACTCTCTAAAGAATCATTCTCATTTTTAGAACAACCGATTGACTACCTTCAAAAACACAAGAATGAATTTCTATACTTTGAATCACAATGGTTAGAACTAATCGGCGTTGATGCAATTGCGTTTGAGGTGAATGATGTATTTGGTACATATGACGTCATGGTAGGGTTAAAATTGCAGAAGAAGTTCGAGACATCTCTTAAAGAAAATCTAAGAAAAGAGTTAAGTGGAGATGAAGCAAAATTTGAATTGATGTTTAATCAAGCTGATGGCTTATGGGACTTAAATTTCCCTTTGAATTACGTGAATGGGTTCAAAGAGGGGATGTCATTAGAGGAAGCATATCGATTAATTTATCGATTTTTATTTACACTAGTAGAGAGAACGGAAGAAGGAAGCAGCGAAGCGAATTAACTGTTAAATCGTATTTCTTTCATACATATGATACCATTTATCTTTATACGAAAAAGGGACGTGATTGAACATGATAAAAATTAGTATACCGACTCGAGATATTACGATTACAGAACGGAAACAAATTCCGAAAGAAAATGAACCAATAATCAAGGATATTCACGGATTTATTGATTTCCATCTTATACCAAGAGACAAAGGTGGCATTTTCTTATTATTTAATAAAGAAGATGAGCTTCTCTTTGTCGGGAAAGCGCGCAAACTACGTCAACGAATTAAAAAACATTTTGAAGACGCGGTTTCACCTATTAAAACGCACAGAGACGAAGTCCATAAAATCGATATTTGCATCGTAGAAGACCCAATGGAACGAGAAATTTACGAAACATATATCATTAATAAACTCCGATCCAAATATAACGTTGATAAAGTGTTTTATTAAAAAGTATAGGAGCCAGACACCAGTGTGGTAATTACTTACCATGTGGAGGGCTGGCTCTTTTTATTGAGTGATAAAATAATTGTAATTCGACAATCTTGGGAGCGTCACTGTGACGGAACTTTACTATAGATGTCACCCTCAGCTTACACCAATTTTTGTTCTAGACTATTCCATATCTAATACATCCTCTTATCCTATATCATATCAATAATTTCAGGTTCATCCTTTCTTTTAGAGTATTGCTCTTGAATAAACAGCTTGTAAGCAACATTCCCTATAGTATTTGTAGCAACTGCATCGACGGTCCCACCAATAATTCCTCCCGCTAAAGGCACCATCTTACCTAAATTTATCACGCCTTTTTCTCCAAACTTTGTTAGTAAACGAAAGCCTACAGCTTTGTTGATTTTTTTTATTACTTCGAACGGTACTTTTTTAATACCAGCTACTGCAAGTTTTTTTCCTATCTGAACGCCTGCATTTTTAAGAATCTCTTTAGCTCCATTTCCAGCTAAACAGGCATAAACAAAAGATTTAACCTGATCATCTTTTAGATCATAACCACCCATATGTGCAATAGCTGCAACCATTCTCATTTGAACTAAAATAACACTAGTTATATTAGCGGGTACAGCTACAGGTAATGTAATAAGCCCCCCTAAACCTGTCAAAAATCCACTAGTAGCACTTTTGGTGTTTTGCCACAGTATTAAACTTTTAACTTTTTCATCCAAGGTTCCACTCTTTTTTAAATAGCTATCAGCTAATTCGATTGCGGTATCCATTCCAGGTACACCACCATTAATTGCTTTATCATAAGACCAATCTAAAGCCTTCATTATTGCATCGTGTGTTAGAGATTTTGTTTTAGACAATGTTTACTCACCTTTCTCCTAGGAGATTATGGTAATATTATACTATAAATCTAAGTGAGGGAATTACTATATTTTCTAGAATAATATAATATAAAAAGGTGAGTATATCCCTATAAAAGAGTTTAGAATTAGATGCAGACCCCAAATAGGGAGTAACTAAAGTATGGGGCCAATCCCCCTAGTATTAACGCATTGTGCGTCAGGCACCAAAACCATTTAGAGAAATAGTTTCTCTGGATAGTGTTATTGAATTAATAAATTTGGCGTACAGTGAGCGCAAATGATTGCAAAATAAGATTAATTATGGATACCTTAGAACGATACAGAATACGTGGAAATCTATATTGTTATAGGCTAAAACGAGGATAGCTCATGTAAAAAATATTTATATGGATATAAATCCATTTTTCTAAAATAAAGGTAAATTAAGGAGAAAAGAATGAAATCGAAAATTCCTTTTTATGAAATGGAACCAAAAGAGTTTGAGAATCTGTGTTTTGATGTTCTTACATATATGAATGAATTCAAAACCATATTAAGAGATTATAGAATTGGTACAACTAAATATGATTTTACTGGAACTTATATTGATACAAAAGGTTTGGAAAAAAAATTCGTAGTAGTTTGTAAACATGTAGATTCTTTAAGTGAACGGAATCTTATGCAAATCCTTAATGCCAACACCTCTTTTGATAAGATAAATGTGATTATATCTGGTAAATTTAGTACCTCAAATAAAACTATTCAAACAACCGTAGGCAAGGAAATATTACTTATTGATGGAGAAAAAATAAGCAATATTATTTTAGGCAATCAACGATTAATAGATTTATATTTTAATCCTTTTGTTAAGAAAAGAAAGGTTAGAAAAATCTTAACCTTTTTCGCTACACTTCTTTTTGCTGCATCTGTATATATTTTATATATAAATTATTTGTCTCTATTTGGTGATAAGCAAAATGAAAAAAGCTATACTAATCTCGATGAAAAAATTTCCAGTGTGGAAAATGCACTTATTAGTATAGATAACTTAGAATCCTATTTAAGTGAATTAAGAAGCGATATGATGAATACAAAAGAAAATAAGGAAAAAATAGAAAAAAGAATATGTTGAAGCTATGAAATTAAAAAGTCTGACTGATGAACAAATGGAATTAATAAGCAGCTCTATTAATAAAACAAGTAAGAAAGCAACTATTATAAATTATATTGTTTCCTTTATTGCTGGGATAGTTGCTTCAATAATTGCCGCATATACTTACGATTGGTTAAGAAAGAGACGGAAGAGAAAATTTACATAGATTGATTGAGTCCAGTTCAGACAAGAGATAACAGGGTGTAACTTAATATCCAAGCAAGAACTTTAAAAGGACTCATTTCACAAAATGATTGGCGAGTATTGATATTATTTTAACTATCCACAGTATGGAGAGTGTCTTTTATATTAACTTTTCAGTTTTTCGTAAGTGTTTGATACAATTAATATCAGACATTGCTAGCATCCTTTCTACCTCCACTCCAAAATTGCTCGACACAATTAATGTAGTGGGACTTGGGGTTACTGGCAAGTCTTTTTTTTATGCACTTATTAAATTTAGTGCCGGACTCTGCATTTTTTCGTTGCAAAGCTCTGCACTTTTATTTTGCAATAAACAGTTTAAAACACAAAAACCAGAATGATCTAAAAGAAAAATATAGCATTCGTATAAATAAAATTGACTTCTGTAAACTATATTAAATAGTATCATTTATACAATAGGGGATGAAAAAGTGACAAATGAACTATACAAAACGAAAGCTGAAGTCCATAATCGTGGGCTAGAAGCTATTGGAAAGACCCTAAGAGAAATTAATAATAACCAACCACTTACTGGGGCGCACAAATCCGGTGCTGGTGATGCGTGGGAGACTTGGTTTGGTAAAGTAAAGGATAGCGATAGCGAACCAGATATGCGAGAAGCTGGTGTTGAACTAAAAGCCACTCCAATCAAAGAGAATAAAAATGGTACACTAAGCGCTAAAGAGAGATTAGTTTTAAACATTATCAACTATAAAGAGGTAGTAAAAGAACCATTTGAAACAAGTCACTTCCTGCACAAAAACAGCACAATGGAGCTTGCTTTTTATAGGTGGAAACCTGATACAAAGAAGGATGACTTCGTTATTACAGATGTTGTTTTGTATGAAATGATGAAAAATCCTGTGGACTTCGCCATTATCAAACAGGATTGGCATATCATCGTTGATTATATTAAAAAAGGACGAGCGCATGAATTGTCTGAGCGTCTCACTACGTATCTTTCTCCGTGTACGAAAGGGAAGAAGGCTGAAGAATCTTACCGTGACCAACCTTGTTCCAAAACTCCTGCAAAGCAAAGGGCATATTCGTTAAAAGGCGGGTATATGACCTATTTATACAGGACTTATGTATTAGGTGAGGATGCATCTCCCGCTATTGTTACTAATCCATTAGAATTGGAAACTAAATCGTTATTGGATATTATCCTCGATAAAATAAGACCTTTTATCGGAAAAAAACGTGCTGATTTAGCAAGGGAATTTAATGTTAAAGATAATACGAAATCAACTAACCCAGAAATTTTAAAGCATATGATTGGTATTAAAGGTGGAAAAGAAGATGATTTCGGTCAAGAGATTACGAAGGCTGACATTAAACCTAAGACCGTGGTTGTTAATAAAGGGAAGAAGGATCTAAAAGAAGAATTTAAAATTCGAGAATACAAATTTGCAGAAGTTATCGAAGAAACATGGGAAAAATCGGAACTAAGAGAGTTTCTTCAAGATACTAAATTTTTAATTGTTGTTTTCGAAAAAGATGGAGACGATTACTGGCTTAAAGGTGCGAAATTTTGGGAAATGCCTGAGGAAGATATTGAAACTTCAGCTCGTATGGTTTGGGAAGATACAATTCATAAGATAAAAACGGGAGTTGAGATTACCTGGACTCCAACCAAAAGGACAACGAACTTTATCAAATCTTCTTTAAATAATAAGTTGTTCAGTAAATTGTCGGCAAGCCAAACAGCATATCATGAAAATAGCCCATACTCTGACAAATTACCTTCAAAAATCAACTGGATTAATAGTCCAGATGATAAAATAGATTTGTATTCTGATTACTACATGACTAGACAAGCATGGTGGTTAAACAAAATATATATTTATAATCAGATAGCTGATATGTTCGATTCTGAATAAATATATCAGATGGTATACAAATAAAAATGTAGAACAAATGTTTCTATTGATGTATACTTATAAGTAATAAAATGCCTTGCTAATAACAATAGCTATATTGATAAAATCAATTGTTTACCATATATTTTGAGACTGAAATTATTTAGGATTTGTGATAAGATTATTAAATCTATTTCTATTGGTATGTTGATATACTAGTAATTTTGATAGCAACTTAAGATTTTTCTTGATCCTATCAAACTTTTTCAATATACTATTACTTAAGTATATTCCATACCGAAAGGATGTACGTTTATGTTGAAAGTAATTGAGTTATTCGCAGGTGTTGGTGGATTTAGACTTGGCCTCGAAGCAACAAAAGGATTTGAGACGGTTTGGGGTAACCAATGGGAACCATCAAAAAAAGCCCAAGATGCCTTTGATTGCTATGCAAGAAATTTTGAGGGAAAAGGAATCCATTCAAATCAAGATATTACGACAGTTAATATCGCACAATTATTAGATCTAGACCCAGACATTATTGTTGGAGGTTTTCCTTGTCAGGACTATTCCGTTGCCCGAAGCCTTTCAGGAGAAAAGGGGATACAAGGAAAAAAAGGAGTTCTTTTTTGGGAGATTATGAGGTTAGCTACGAAGCTTAGACCGAAATACCTGTTGCTTGAAAACGTTGACCGCTTGTTAAAATCTCCATCCAAACAGCGGGGAAGAGACTTTTCTGTAATGCTAGAGAGCCTCAATGAGATTGGATACTCAGTAGAATGGCGTGTTATTAATGCTGCTGAATATGGGTTTGCTCAGAGACGGCGGCGGGTATTTATCTTTGCCATTCGAAATGATAGTCCATTTGTACATGCACGAAAAAAACATGCTAATAATGAGTTGGTGCGAAAAGAAGGCTTTTTTGCAAAGGCCTTTCCGGTCACTGACGATATATCAAAGCATAAGCCTAGTGAATTTGAGTTATCTACTGATTTACTATTTATTTCTAATCATTTTTCTGCAAAATATCTCAATGCCGGTATTATGAGGAACGGGGTTGTTTATACCGAGGAGTTAACTCCAATGGAAGAAACACCAATAACTCTTCAGGAAATTATTGAATCAAATGTTGATGAAAAATATTACTTATCTGAGGATGCAATTGAGAAGTTCCGCTATTTAAAAGGTCCTAAAAGGATTGAACGAACTTCGGCAAGTGGACATAAGTACATTTTTTCTGAAGGCGGCATGTCCTTCCCAGAGCCGTTGGACAAGCCAGGCAGGACAATGTTAACAAGTGAAGCTACTACCAACCGAAGTAGCCATGTTATAGAGGACCCTGAAACAAAAAGAATTAGAGTTCTTACACCAGTTGAGTGTGAAAGACTTAATGGATTCCCCGACAACTGGACTCTAGGAATGTCTGAACGGATGAGATATTTTTGTATGGGTAATGCACTCGTCGTTGGATTAATTGAGCGTATGGGTATGAGAATCCTCGAGATTGAAGAAGAAGTTTCGAAAGCTGTTCTAGAGGAACCACAGCAATTGAGTTTGTTTTAAATTAGTATAAAATATGTTTTGAGGTCCTTAACTGTCAAAGTTAAGGGCTTTTTTATTTTCAATGTCGATTACTTCGTATCAAAGCAATAGGTAAAATTTCCTAAATAAAAAATGGGGATAGTAGTAAAATTATGTTAAAATATTATAAGGAATTTTAAAAATTATGATTAATAGGTGATTAGTTTGACATTAGATGTAAGTAAACTTGAAACTTTGATATCAAATCAGTTCCAAGAATTTATCGGGCTATCGTTTGATGAGATTTCATATAGTATAAGTTTAAATCCTGAGTTAGTTACTAATAAAGCATCTATTGTTACAATCGTGAACAGGATGCTAGATTACAAAAATGTAAATAAAAAGCAATTGGCGGATGAAATCCTCCCTAAGCAATTATCTATAAAAACAGTTCGATTAAAGTCCAATGGTAATGCTAGAGAGTCGATGTCGTTTGAACAAGTGAGATTTATGGAAATTGTTGAAGAGTCTTGGCAATTTAGTAAGTTAAGAAAAAAATTTGCTGATACTATCTTTTTATTCTTTGTTTTTCAATATAAGGAGAGAGCAGATGGACAGATTTTAGTTTTTAAGGGTACGAAGATTTGGCAGATGCCGCAAGAAACGCTAGAGGTCGATGTCAAAAGACTTTGGGAAACTACAAGGGAAATTGTTATGAATGGTGTTAAATTTAAAGAGAAGATTGTGGGAAACAAAATATATAGGCAAAATAATTTACCTGGACTCGCTGATACTGCTGTCGCGCATATTCGTCCAAAAGCAAGCGATAGCAACGATAAAGTAGAATTACCAGATGGACAGATGATTACGAAGCAGGCATATTGGTTAAATGCTAGCTACATTGGAGAGATTTTACAAGATTTACCTGAGGTTAATCTGAAAAAGTCAAAGCAAGTAAAGAGTCACTTAAAGTTCTCTAGGGAAGTTAGTAAGAGATTAAAAGCCAAATTAGAAGAGCAAGTATATCCTGTAGAAGAGTTCATTATTAAAGTCAAACAGGTGAAATCAGACTTTACAGAGATGGATGTTACTCATGAGTTCGTTTCAAAAATCGGTTTTAAATTAAATAATCGATTTGTAATCTCAGAAGAAATAGAAAGTATCGATCAATATATCGATAAAATTGTTTTTAACAGTCATTATTTTCAAATACCCAAAAATCCTTTTTTTCAATCACCTTATGTTATGCGGAAAATTGAAAATTTCGAAAACGATTTTAGATTACTAAAAATTGAAGAGAACCTTTATATAACAAATGCTAGTCTTCGTAATGGCGGAGTTACTAAAGAGAACTTAATGAGTTATAAGGATTCAGTGGAGAGGTTTGTTGAAGATGGCAAGTTCTTCACTCTCCGTTATATAGAGGATAATGGTTTTTACCATGAATTAATGGACTATGGATTTGAAGAGATATTTTACCAGAGTATACTTATGCGCCCTGGACGTCTAAAGTATTTAAAAATTGCTAAACAAGTAGTGTTTATTAAATCTAAATTAGACGTAACTGTGAATGATCTAATGGCGTATTTATTACAAGATAATCAATCCATAACTGTAGAAAAACTTATTGAAAGATCGCAGTCGTTGTGTCAGTTGGATCTTGATTATGATCATGCAATAAAATTAATGAAAAATACAACTTATTTTTATTCTGAGGATCTCCTAAAATTGTACGAGGATCAGGAGATTTACTATAAAGAAATATATAAATAGGTAGACGAGGGAGGAGAATCCCCTATGTACAGCCTTTATGCTCTGTGCCTATACGGAATATCAATTAATCAGGTTAAAAAATTAGTGGAGACTGGTTTGACCATAGAGGACTTTAAACAACGAACAGATAAAACTATTACTATAGCAACTCATAAACCGTCTCTTTATCAAAACATTTTAGAAATTATTCCCTCTATTAAAGATGAAGAACAGAAAGATAATCTTTATCATCTTGCTCACGAGGGATTATCGGGTCAAATTATAAAAAACTTAATAGACCTTAATATAACGTACCAAGACTTAAATGAGCTTTCTTTAGAGAAGTACAATGAAATGGTTGGCGGTAACCGTACTAGCGTTTATAAAAAAATAATGTCTGCATTTGAAGCTGTCGAGACTAATAAAGTTAGAATCCCATTGCGAATAGTAAGGGAGTTAATTCTAGAAATTCTAGAAAATCTACACCTAGATGAATCAATTACTATTGAAAAAATGGAAGAAATCTTAAACGAAAAAACGATACAAACACTAGATAAGAAGATAATACAATCTATGCTTCATCAACTTTCTGAAGTAAATTATGTTAATTTGGACACAGATGGAGTCAAAAGATGTTATCCAAAATTACTTGACTATCTTAGTAAAGAATTTAAGGATAAGGAAATTTTTATCAAGCGTTTACAAGGTCAAACACTCTTCCAGTTAGCAAATGCATATCAATATTCAAGACAAGGAATACGTAATATTGAAACAAGAGTTATTAAAAGAATGCCTATTTTTGAAGAGGATTTACGTTATCGAACTGACTTTGAGAGGTATGATTTTTCTCAGGAATTGTTCTGTAGATTGTATGAAGAACCAGTTGAAGTATATAACTATCTAAATGCAAAGTATACTAAAGGTAACTTGACACTTTTATCCGATATTTTTAGTTCGAAATTTACCGATCAACAACGTAGATTTATTCTTCGTTATTATAATCAATTTATAAATAAACAAGGTGAGATTAAGGAAATATCGAAAATGAGCATCTTTGAAGAAGTTGTTTCAAGATATGCTTTAGATCCTGTTACGGATACAGAAATGGTAGTAAAGTTTAATGAGTATATCATTAAGAATAACCTCCCAAAATCGTATATATCAGAAGAATCCTCACTACGTGGAATAAGCGATCGTTGCCAGAACACGGTAAGAGGAAAGGGGAATACGTATCGTTACTATGATTTTGAAGCAATATCCAATGATATCATTCAGAGCTTAACAGAGCAGTTAGGCCTTAGTCCAGGTGTTTATAGTATGAAGAAAATTTTCAGAGAGAATCCAGAGTTAATGATGGAAATAGACATTCGTACTGAATATGAGTTACATAATTTGTACCGACGACTCGTTGATGTGGAAAATGTCAACTATACAAGAATGCCTGAATTTACGATAGGGAATATAGAAAAGAAAGAGTTTTTTATTGGGTTATTCCAGGAATACTCACCAATTCTTTTAAAAGACTTTGTTCGATATGTTGAAGAAGAATATGGTTTACGGCAAGATTCACTAACTAGTTACATCCTAGGGTACTTAATTGAATATATACACGAAGACTATATAAAAACGGACTATTGATACTATGTCAAGAAAATAGACACAGATTTTTCTACCGCGCTTTCGCTTGGTAGCCTTCATAAAAAAGTTTAAAT
>NZ_JBPFDQ010000064.1:0-29592 GCF_059415045.1 Ferdinandcohnia sp. SAFN-114
TCAAATTAATGAAAAAGTGTTAAATTTAATATGGATAGGTGTTTTATATATGTCTCATTTGGCTAGGTCAGTTCAAAAGTGTACGTTTTTGATCACCCACTAATTCAACATAAGCTTACATACATACGTGATAAGAACACAGGTACAAAGGAATTTCGTGAATTGGTAGACGAAGTTGCAAGCTTAATGGCATTTGAAATTACCCGCGATATGCCGCTTGAGGAAGTTGAAGTTGAAACTCCTGTACGCAAAGCAAAATCAAAGGTTTTATCTGGGAAAAAGATTGGGATTGTGCCAATTCTTCGTGCTGGTTTAGGCATGGTGGACGGAATTCTACGCTTAATCCCAGCTGCAAAAGTAGGGCATATCGGACTTTATCGTGACCCTGAAACATTGCAACCAGTTGAGTATTATTTTAAAATGCCTTCTGACATTGAAGAGCGTGAATTCATCGTGGTTGACCCAATGCTTGCAACCGGTGGATCAGCAGTAGAAGCAATCAACGCATTAAAGAAGCGTGGTGCTACAAATATTAAATTCATGTGCTTAATCGCAGCGCCTGAGGGTGTAGAAGCAATTAAAGAAGCTCATCCTGATATCGATATCTTCATCGCGGCACTCGATGAGCAACTAAATGACCATGGCTACATTGTTCCAGGCCTTGGAGATGCTGGAGACCGTTTATTCGGTACGAAATAATTAGAAAAGTGGAGGCGAGCGATTAGCGACGTACGGACTGGACTGAGCCCGTAGGAGATAAAGGAAACACGAAGAGCAAAGCGATTCGATGTTGACCTTATCGTACGAAGGGTGAGGGAAGTCAGCTAGTCGCTGCGAGCTATAACTAGACAATCAAGAAAAGTGGAAGCGCCTTGCCCAGAAACGAAAAGAGTTTCTAAGCGCTACAACAAATCAACATCCACATATTTGACCACCTTTTGAGAAAAACTATCTCAAAGAGGTGGTTTTTTTGTGAGAATTTTACCGGCAATCTGCATGTGTTCGATCCTCCTATTTTCATCAATACCAGCCCATGCCCACCGTTTTCCTGATAGGCCTCCATTGCCTGAGTTGGATTTGGATGAAATGGCGCATGAAATTATCATCACGGAAGATAATCAATTTGATTTAATAGTAGAAAAAATAAAAAGAAACTATTCCTCCATTAAAATTAACCACATTTACAAACGTGTATTTCCAGGCTTTTCTGTGACGGGAAAGAGAAAGGATATACAGAAATTAAAAGCCGAAGCAGGTATTCAACACAGTTCCCCTGTTGCTACATACCAAGTGTCTGTTGAGGAAAGTGTCCCTTTTATTGGCGGTAACGAAATTCGCAGTCATTTTGATAAAAGAGATCACCGCTTAACGGGTAAGGGAGTAAAAGTTGGGGTGATTGATACAGGTGTTGATTACACACACCCGGACCTAAGAATGAATTACAAGGGTGGCTATGACCTTGTTGACGGGGATGATGACCCGATGGAAACGAAAGGGATTGCAGGTCGAAATACCTCACATGGAACTCATGTTGCGGGAATAATTGCGGCAAATGGCAAAATTAAAGGGGTCGCACCCGAGGCTGATATAATTGGCTACCGTGCTCTTGGTCCTGGTGGAATGGGGACATCTGAACAGGTTATTGCGGCCATTGACAAAGCAATTGAAGATAAAGTGGACGTCATCAACCTCTCTCTCGGCAACACCATCAATGGGCCTGACTGGCCGACTAGTCTCGCTTTAGATAAAGCAACGGAAGAAGGGATTGTTGCTGTCACTTCCAGCGGGAACTCGGGGCCGATGGTCTGGACGGTTGGGTCTCCGGGAACTTCTTCAAAAGCCATTTCTGTAGGTGCATCCACACCACCCATGACTTTGCCATATCTAACCGTTGGATTTGCTGATCGAAAAATTCAACTTCAGCCACTCCAAGGGTCAATTCCTTGGAAACTGCAAAAGAAATATGAAATCGCAAAAGCTGGAATCGGTACAGAAACTGAATTTCCAAAAATAAAAAATAAAATTGTTCTAATGGAGCGAGGAGAAATTACTTTTACCCAAAAAGCGGTTCGAGCGTATGAATCCGGCGCGATTGCTGTACTCATCTACAATAATACAGATGGGAATTTCTCAGGATCCCTTGAGAAGGAACTTCCGATACCAGTTGCTTCCCTCTCAAAAGCAGACGGAGAATGGCTTAAAAAACAAATTAAAACGAAAAACAATGTAGTAAGTACCTCCTATCAACGTATTAAGGATACAATTGCTGAATTTAGTTCACGTGGACCGGTTACACATACGTGGGCAATTAAGCCTGATGTGGTTGCTCCAGGGGTTGCGATAGATAGTACCATTCCAAATGGCTATCAGGAAATGCAAGGTACAAGTATGGCTGCCCCACATGTAGCGGGGGCTAGTGCCATATTAAAACAGGCACACCCTGATTGGACACCAGAACAAATAAAAGCAGCCCTGATGAATACGGCGCGCCTCTTAAATAATGAGGAGGGGAACTTGTACAAGCCATATGAACAAGGGGCAGGAAGGATTCAACTCCATGAAGCGATTCACTCAGAAACCTTAATCTATCCAGGATCATTTTCCGCTGGATTGCTTCATCACCAGGATAGGCGGACGAAAAAAAGAATAAGAGTAACGGTAGATAACCAATCCGATGAAGAAAAAAGATACTCATTTGAAGTTCCGGATAATATGAAAGGTGTCCAGTGGGACTTGCCCATCCCTTTTTCGATAAAACCAAAACAGAAAAAGATAATCACAATCGGATTAGATATTACACCTAATATCATTGGTTCGGGCCTACATCACGGGAATTTATTTTTAAAAGAAGGGAAGAATCGTTACCATATCCCATATATGTACGTGATCGAAGAACCTGATTATCCTCGAATCATGGGCTTTCAATTTGGAAAAGACGACAAGGAGGATATATTCCGGTATGAATTATACTTACCTGGTGGAGCGGAAGAGTATGGAATTGTTCTCTATGACCCAGACACGTTGAGGTTCGTCACATTTTTAGACTGGGACCGAAATGTTGCGAGAGGATTAGTAGAGAGAAAGGTGAATCGAAAAGAACGAAAATTAAGAGGGGTATTTAAGGCTGTCATCTATGTAAAAAAAGCAGGCAAAGAGGATATACTTGAAACAGAGATTTCGTTTGAAGATACTATGGTAGGCAGCCATTAAAATAGATTCAGCAATTTCTGCTGAATCTATTTTTAAACCGCCAGCGGAAGCCGCAAAAAATCAGACGCAAATAAGCCAAGGCGTATTTGATAGTGGCTGGTCATTTATGAACATTTTGTGAACGATGTTTGAATTTTTGGATTTGCACTACCATAATAGGACTAATAAAAATCACTGTTAAATCGCTTTTTGTAAGCAAAAATGGAACCCCCAAAAATGCTTGTGAGAAACTGAACTTTTTCCCTGCAAACAATTGACATTAAAGGGTGCCTATTGTATGCTTACAAAGGGTATCGATGAGAAGGTTTACATCGTATAAACTCTTGAAAAATTAAGTATTTTCAGACATGTAAAAAAACCTGCCTCGGACGCTGAAGTGAGGTATGCGGATGCGTAAAAATGACAAGCACCCTTTACGAGCCTATGCGCTCATGTCTGGTATTCTATCTCAATTAGTGGGATCAATTCTAGTAGGTATTTTCCTCGGTAGATGGGTTGATCGAATGCTTGACACAGAACCACTTTTTTTAATTATCGGCCTTCTATTAGGACTAGCAACTGGAGTATATGCAACACTTCGACTAGTCAATCATTTTTTCTCAGGAGATTAACTTGATATGCAGGATTTAACCACAGCATTTACGAGGTATCGTAAATACATATTCTACTTACTTGCAATCTATGTACTAGGCTGGGGATTTACTGCATACAAAGCTGTCTTCTTAGGATTAATACTAGGGACAGTAGGAAGTTTGTATTTCCTCTTTTCGTTGGCTCGGAAAAATAAGCAATTTACAAAAGCTTATGAAGAGGGACGAACGGTACGCTCACTTGGGACGATGTCTCGTATGGCGATTGCTGGTTTGGCAGTATTAGTCGTAATGGAGTATCCACAAGAGTTTAATTTAGGTAGTATGATTATTGGATTAATGACAGCTTATTTTGTCATTATGATAGATTTCTTTTTTCAAAAACTTCATAAATAGACTAAAGCGCGAGGCAAAGCTTTGTGCTAGACAATATGGGAAGAGAGGTGAATACTGTTGGGTCACGAAGCTCCTACGTTTGAATTGTTTGGACTTTGGTTTAGTAAATCTAACATGTTAATGATCACAATCGCAAGCGTGATTGTATTCATTATTGCGGTTCTTGGAACTCGTACCCTTGCAATGAAGCCAACCGGTGCTCAGAACTTTATGGAATGGGTCATGGACTTTGTTCGAGGAATTATTAAAAGTTCGATGGACTGGCAAACTGGCGGACGCTTCCAAATATTAGGGATTACTTTACTTATGTATATCCTTGTATCTAACTTTTTAGGGTTACCATTTGCGGTCATTTTTGGCCATGAGTTATGGTGGAAGTCTCCAACTGCAGATCCAACGATTACATTAACATTAGCTGTTATGGTTGTTGGTCTATCGCATTACTATGGAATAAAGATGAAAGGTGCTAGAGAATACGGTAAGGATTTCTTTAAACCTATGTCATTTATGTTCCCGTTGAAAATTATCGAAGAATTCGCAAACACTTTAACTCTCGGACTGCGTCTATTTGGTAACATCTATGCCGGTGAAATCCTGCTTGGATTAATCGCAGGGATGGCAGTAAGTGGTTATGGCGAAAGTTTCTTTGGTGGAATTTTAGGTACAATCGGAGCCTTTATTCCGATGATTGCATGGCAAGGATTCAGTATCTTTGTTGGTGCCATTCAGGCATACATCTTCACAATGTTAACAATGGTTTATATTTCTCACAAAGTGAGTACAGACCACTAATAAAAACTTGTCCAAAATGAGACTTTTTGGACAACAAAAATAAACTACTACTATTTTTTTATACAATTAAAGGAGGACTATTTCAATGGGTTTATTAGCAGCAGCAATTGCAATTGGTTTAGCGGCACTAGGTGCTGGTATCGGTAACGGTCTTATCGTATCTCGTACAGTTGAGGGGATTGCTCGTCAACCAGAAGCACAAGGTAAACTTCAAACTACTATGTTCATCGGGGTTGCGTTAGTTGAGGCGATTCCTATCATCGCGGTTGTTATCGCGTTCATGGTATTTGGTGCTAACGCGTAAGAAGATTTCTCGAAGCTTTCCTTGGTTGCATGTAAGGATTCTCTTATTTTGTAACCATATAAAAGTGAAGGCAACATGAACAAAATGGCGAAGATCATTCCAAGAGAACCTTCGCCATTCCTTTGTATAAACCAAATTTTTTTAAAAATAATTGTGCGTATTTGCGCATGTTTGATGAAAATAAGGACTTCCATTCGACCTGGAACTCGCAAAAGGAGGGAATATAGGTGTTAGATCTTTTTGTCTTAGGCGCTGCCGCTGGTGGATTACCAGTCAACCTTGGTGACATCATCTTCCAATTGGTTGTATTCATCATTTTATTAGCGTTACTTCGTAAGTATGCGTTCGGTCCAATCATGAACATCATGAAACAACGTGAAGAACATATCGCGAATGAAATTGATTCTGCAGAACAAAATCACCAAGAAGCGAAAAAATTAGCAGAAGAACAACGTGAATTACTTAAAAAGTCACGTACTGAGGCTGCTGAGTTAATCGAAAATGCACGTAAATTAGGTGAAGAGCAGAAAGATGGAATTATCCAAGCTGCTCGTGAGGAAGCAAACCGTTTAAAGGAAGCTGCAAAACAGGAAATCGTTCAAGAAAAAGAACAAGCTGTTACAGCTTTACGCGAACAAGTTGCATCACTATCTGTGTTAGTTGCTTCTAAGGTTATCGAAAAGGAACTTAGCCTTGAAGATAAAGAGAAGTTAATTAACGAATATATTCAAGAGGTAGGAGAAGGGCGATGAGCAAAGGAATCGTAGCAAAGCGATATGCAGTAGCTCTTTTTCAATTAGCAAGTGAACAAAATGCACTTGACCAGTACGAAGAAGAAATTCGTACGGTTAAACAAGTGTTTTCAAATAGCGATGAATTCCAAACTGTGTTAAGAAATCCAAAGCTTTCAGTCGATAAGAAAAAAGCGATTGTAACGCAATCCTTTCAAGGATTTTCTCAGATGACATTAAACACGCTACATTTACTGATTGACCGTCATCGTGAGGATATCATCGCAGACGTTGCGGATGAATTTATCACATTAGCGAATGACAAACGCGGGATTGCTGATGCAACAGTATACTCTGTACGTCCTTTAACAGACTCAGAGGAATCAGGAATTTCAAGCGTATTTGCTAGTAAAGTTGGAAAGACATCATTACGTATTCAAAATATTGTAGATCCTAGTCTGATTGGTGGCGTTAAGCTTCGAATCGGAAATCGTATATTTGATGGAAGTGTAAAAGGTAAGTTAGAACGCTTAGAGCGTGAACTTATCCGCTAAAAGATAGGGGTGAAATTCATGAGCATCAAAGCTGAAGAAATTAGTGCGCTGATAAAAAAGCAAATTGAAAACTATCAGTCTGAAATACAAGTGAGCGAAGTTGGTACAGTTATCAGTGTCGGTGACGGTATCGCACGTGCTCATGGCCTCGACAATGTCATGGCTGGAGAACTCGTTGAATTTTCAAACGGTGTCATGGGTATGGCACAAAACCTTGAAGAAAACAACGTTGGTATTATCATCCTCGGTCCTTTCACAGACATTCGTGAAGGTGACGAAGTACGTCGTACTGGACGTATCATGGAGGTTCCAGTTGGTGAAGCATTGATCGGCCGTGTTGTAAACTCTCTAGGACAACCAGTTGATGGTCTTGGTCCAATCGAAACTACTAAAACTCGTCCAATCGAAAGTCCAGCTCCTGGAATCATGGACCGTAAATCTGTTCATGAACCATTACAAACTGGTATTAAAGCGATTGACGCATTAATTCCAATCGGTCGTGGTCAGCGTGAGTTGATCATCGGTGACCGTCAAACAGGTAAAACATCTGTTGCAATCGACACAATCCTTAACCAAAAGAACGAAAATATGATCTGTATTTACGTTGCAATTGGTCAAAAAGAATCAACAGTACGTGGTGTTGTTGAAACTTTACGTAAAAACGGTGCATTAGATTACACAATCGTTGTAACTGCTTCTGCATCTCAACCAGCTCCAATGTTATTCTTAGCTCCTTATGCGGGTGTAACAATGGGCGAAGAGTTCATGTACAATGGTAAGCACGTTTTAGTTATTTATGATGACTTAACAAAACAGGCTTCTGCATACCGTGAACTTTCATTATTACTACGTCGTCCTCCAGGTCGTGAAGCATATCCAGGGGATGTTTTCTACCTACACTCTCGTCTATTAGAACGTGCTGCAAAGCTTTCTGACGAAAAAGGTGGCGGATCTATCACAGCTTTACCGTTTATTGAAACACAAGCTGGTGACGTATCTGCGTACATTCCAACAAACGTTATCTCGATTACTGACGGACAAATCTTCTTACAATCTGACTTATTCTTCTCAGGTGTACGTCCTGCCGTTAACGCAGGTTTATCCGTATCACGTGTTGGTGGATCTGCGCAAATTAATGCGATGAAGAAGGTATCAGGTACATTACGTCTTGACCTTGCTTCTTACCGTGAACTTGAAGCATTCGCTCAGTTCGGTTCTGATCTTGATAAAGCAACTCAAGCGAAACTTAACCGTGGTGCTCGTACAGTAGAAGTATTAAAACAAGGTCTAAATAAACCACAAGCAGTAGAAAAGCAAGTTGCGATTCTATATGCATTAACTCGTGGATTCTTAGATGATATTCCAGTAGAAGATATTTCTCGTTTCGAAGCAGAATACTTCGTATGGTTAGAGCATAACCGTAAAGCTGAAATCTTTGATCACATTAAGTCAACTGGAAAACTTCCAGATGATGAAGTATTTACTTCTGCAATCAATGATTTCAAAAAGACATTCGCTGTTTCTGAATAAAACGAAATGCGTAAGCGACCGTATAGCGACGTATGGACTGAGGCCCACACGATGTGGGTCACACAGACGTTGCCACAGGACGTGGCGAACTTAGTCTGTGTTCCTACTACTGGAGATAAAGGAAACACGAAGAGCAAAGCGATTCGATGTTGAGCTTATCGTACGGAGGGTGAGGGAAGTCTCGCTAGTCGCTGGGAGCTGAAGCTGGACATAAAACGAAATGCGTAAGCGACGCGCAATGCGTGCGTCGCTTATCTGAATAAAGCTAGGAAGACTCGGTTCCAAAGCGTTTACGAATAATCGAGGAAAAGGTGGTGAGAACCTTTGGCATCCTTACGTGATATAAAAACAAGAATCACTTCAACGAAGAAAACAAGTCAAATTACTAAAGCGATGCAGATGGTTTCAGCATCTAAGTTTAGCCGTGCTGAAGCAAATGCAAAATCGTTTGTTCCTTATATGGAAAAAATTCAAGAGGTCGTTGCGAATATCGCAGTAGGCAGCTCGGATGCAAGTCATCCAATGCTAACTTCTAGACCAATTAAGAAGACTGCTTATATCGTCATTACTTCTGACCGTGGACTAGCTGGCGCATATAACAGTAACGTGATTCGTGGTGCATACCAAGCGATGCAAAAACGTCATAAAAGCACAGACGAGTTCACAGTAATCGCAATCGGTCGTGTTGGCCGAGACTTCTTTGTAAAAAGAGGAATTTCGGTTAGCTTAGAAATCGCTGGTTTATCTGATCAGCCATCTTTTGCTGAAATTAAAGATATTGCCAATGCTACTGTGAACATGTTCGCGGATGGTACGTATGATGAGCTTTACATGTGGTATAACCACTTCGTAAGTGCGATTCAACACGATGTAACGGAGAAAAAGCTACTTCCATTAACGGACTTAGCTGCAAACAAAAAACAAACTTCTTATGAATTTGAACCTTCACAAGAAGATATCTTAGAGGTATTGCTACCTCAGTATGCTGAAAGTCTCATCTACGGAGCACTTTTAGACGGAAAAGCAAGTGAACACTCGGCTCGTATGACTGCGATGAAAAATGCGACAGACAATGCAAAAGAGCTTATCGACTCACTTACTCTTTCATACAACCGTGCACGTCAAGCGGCAATTACGCAAGAAATTACGGAAATTGTCGGTGGAGCAGCAGCACTCGAATAGAACATTTACAACATAAGATAGATTTATCATGGCATTCAAAATGAGCGAAAAAAATTTGAATGACCTCGAAAAGTAAGTTAGGAGGGAAAACGATGACAAAAGGACGCGTTACCCAAGTTATGGGTCCTGTTGTAGACGTACAGTTTGACAGCGGCCATCTTCCTGAGATTTATAACGCCCTTACTATTAAACATAGTGCGCGTGATGCAAACGAAGTTAACATCGATTTAACATTAGAAGTTGCGCTTCACCTAGGTGATGACACTGTACGTACAGTTGCGATGTCATCTACTGACGGTGTAGTTCGTGGATTAGAGGTTACTGATACTGGGAAGCCGATTTCGGTACCAGTTGGTGATGTAACACTTGGACGTGTATTTAACGTTCTAGGTGAAAGCATTGACCTTGATGCACCAGTACCTGCTGATGCACGTCGTGATGCAATTCATAGAGAAGCACCAACATTCGAACAACTTTCAACTGAGGTTGAGATTCTTGAAACTGGTATTAAGGTAGTAGACCTTCTTGCTCCATATATTAAAGGTGGAAAAATCGGTCTATTCGGCGGTGCCGGAGTTGGTAAAACGGTTCTTATCCAAGAGCTTATCAACAACATCGCACAAGAACACGGTGGTATTTCCGTATTCGCTGGTGTAGGTGAGCGTACTCGTGAAGGAAACGACTTATACTACGAAATGAAAGACTCTGGAGTTATTTCAAAAACAGCGATGGTATTCGGACAAATGAACGAACCACCAGGTGCACGTATGCGTGTAGCTTTAACTGGTCTTACAATGGCGGAATATTTCCGTGATGAGCAAGGCCAAGACGTGTTATTCTTTATTGATAACATTTTCCGTTTCACTCAAGCAGGTTCTGAAGTATCAGCCCTACTTGGCCGTATGCCATCTGCCGTTGGTTACCAACCGACTCTAGCAACTGAGATGGGTAAATTACAAGAACGTATTACATCAACAAACGTTGGATCTGTAACATCAATCCAAGCGATTTATGTTCCTGCCGATGACTATACTGACCCGGCTCCAGCTACAACGTTTGCTCACTTAGATGCAACAACAAACCTTGAGCGTAAGCTTTCTGAGATGGGTATCTACCCAGCGGTGGATCCATTAGCATCTACTTCTCGTGCTTTATCTCCTGAAGTTGTTGGCGAAGAGCACTACAATGTTGCACGTCAAGTACAACAAACATTACAACGTTACCGTGAACTACAAGATATCATCGCAATCCTAGGTATGGATGAGTTAGGTGATGAGGATAAGTTAATCGTGCACCGTGCACGTCGTGTCCAATTCTTCTTATCTCAAAACTTCCACGTTGCGGAGCAGTTCACTGGACAACCAGGTTCATACGTACCAGTTAAAGAAACTGTTCGTGGATTCAAGGAAATCCTAGAAGGAAAATACGATTATCTTCCTGAAGATGCGTTCCGTCTAGTTGGTCGAATTGAAGAAGCAGTTGAAGCTGGAAAGCGCATGGGTGTTGAAGCATAATTAACGGGACTTAGGAGGGTATAAAATGAAGACAGTAAAAGTCAATGTCGTGACTCCTGATGGCCCAGTTTATGAAGCTGATGTGGAAATGGTAAGTGCCAAAGCTCAGAGCGGTGAGCTTGGTATCCTACCAGGACATATTCCTATGGTTGCTCCTCTTCAAGTAGGGGCAGTTAGACTTAAGAAGGAAGGCAACACTGAACTTGTGGCTGTAAGTGGAGGCTTTCTCGAGGTTCGTCCTGACCAAGTAACAATTCTTGCTCAAGCTGCTGAAACAGCTGAAAAGATTGACGTTGAACGTGCTAGCGAAGCGAAAAAGCGCGCAGAACAACGCTTGCAGGCGAAACAAGATAATGTAGATTTTAAACGGGCAGAGCTCGCTTTAAAACGTGCCATCAATCGATTAAACGTAACACAAAATAAATACTAAATTAGTATTTGGAACCCCTGTGGCCTATGGCCCGGGGGTTTTTCGCATAAAAGGAGACATTTACATTGACAGGCAAGAGGATGTTGCTAAAATCGATCGAACCGGAATAATATGGATAGAACTGTAAATTACCAATAGAATCAATATAACGTTGATAGTATGAAAATGTAACATTCCCCTTTTACGGTGCATACAGGGTTTTATGTGGCTGTAAAAAAATCTTGATTTTACATACAGTCTAAAAAGAATATTGGAAATTTTTATTTTTGATGAAACCTTAGGTCTTTTTCTTGTATCTAAGAAGTAGGTTGACTCGGAAAGGAGAGCATACTTTGGATATCGCAAAAGAGGTGAAAAAGGCTAAGCGTGGGAGCAAGTCTTCCTTTGAAAAACTGATGATCGAGTATAAGCTTTTGATGTATCGCGTGGCAAAGACAATTTTATCGAACGATGAGGACTGTGCGGATGTGATACAGGAGGCCATCATCAAAGCATACGAAAAGATTGATACGTTGAGAGAGCCTAAGTATTTTAAAAGCTGGTTGTGCAAAATTGTCATAAATGAATGTTACCAGCTGCTAAGACAGAAAAAGAATGTGGTTCATATGGAGGAATGGCTAGAAACTCCAATAAAGGAAACTGGTTATGAAAAAGTTGAGGTTGAGCAAATGCTGGAAAAATTACCGGATGAGCAATCTCGGTTGTTGAAACTTTTTCATATTGAGGGAATATCGATTTTGGAGTTAGCTCATATTTATGAGGTTCCTGAAAATACAATTAAAACGAGATTACGTCGTTCCCGTGAAAAAATGCGTGATCTATGGAATGAAATGGAGGAGGGATCCATATGGACAAATGGGAAGAGCAAATAAGGCTAAAGGCAAATCCACAGCTTCCAGTAAATGTGGAGCACCGCATGAATGAAACACTCCGATCCCTTCCGAAGAAGAAAACATATCCACGTTTCTATTATTCAGCTGCTGCCATTTTTATTGTAGGGTTCCTTCTCTTTGGGATATCGTTTATGTCACCGACATTAGCCGAAACAATGAGGTCTGTTCCTGTAATCGGTTCAATCTTTAAAATGGTAGGGGATATTGGAACTGAAAAGGGTGAAGAAGAAGGGCTGACGACATTACTTGGGCAACAAGTAGAAGTAAATGGGCAAGTGATTACTTTCACAGAAAGCCTTTATGATGGGTCACAGATCCATATTGGGTACCTGATTGAATCGTATACACAAGTGGATCACAAACAGTCTACTGATTTTCTATCCGACTTATGGTTGACTATTGATGGGAAAGGAGTCAGCTATGGGATGGGAGGACGTGGTGAGGAGTTAAAAAATGGAGATTATGCTGGAGTCATAAGCATTAAAATTCGTGAGGAACTTCCTGAGAATTTTACGCTAGGAATCAAGTCGAAAAAAGAAAAATCATTGGATGTGGAAATACCAATTAAGAAACAAGGAACTAATCAAGCATTTTTAGTGAATGAATTGTTGGAAACGCAAGATTTAACGATTCAAGTCGATAAGGTTACATTTTTCCCGACGAGTACTGAAATTGCAATGCGTCAAATTATGGATGAAAAAACTTACAATAATAATAAATATGAATGGATGGATTATCAGGTTGTTGACGACCAAGGACGTGTGCTACAACCATTGAGTGGAGGTGGAAGTGGTGGTTTGTCTAAGGGGAAAATTGTGCAGACTTTGAAACAATACTTTGAGCCTCTGGAAAATATTCCAAAGTCACTGACCATTAAACCATATTTGTGGGATGTAACTGAGGAGAAAGCAGAAGAAGTTAGAGCCAAGTGGGAAGGAAAACAGCTGGTACTTCCACAAGGTGAAATCGGAGAAACATCGGTATTGGATGTTAAGAGTGAAGATGGGATCGTGACGCTTACGGTAGAGACCACTGGAGATAATGGGTACTATCAGTCAAATAGTATTTGGATTGAAGATACCAATGGGAATGCCTATTATTCCGAGAATGCTCCAAAAAGAGTAGAAGGCACGACCAATCAGTATCTTCTACAGTGTGAGGCTAATCTGGCAGTGGAGGATATTAAGGTGGTCACCTATAAACAAAAAGCTCCTAATTATTTGGAGGAGCTAGAGGTAACGATTGAGTTCGAGGAGTAAATGTCATTTCGGGGCTACTAAGTAACAATCCTGGCTCAAGCTACAAAAAACAGCGAAGCGATTGACGTAGTTCGTACTAGCGAAGCAAAAAAAGCGCGTGGAGCAACGCTTGCAGGTTAAACAAGATAATGTAGACTTTATACAGGCAGAGCGCGCTTTAAAACGTGCTATCAATCGATTAAATGTAACCCAAAACATATCCTAATTTTAGTATTGAAAACCCCCAGAGTCCTTTAGATTCTGGGGGTTTTTGTAGGCGAAATCGTCCTTATTACTATCTATCTTTTGTAATGCACAGTTTTAATAATATTCACTTTAACATCAATCTTTTTAATAGAATCCTTACTAACCGAATTAATCGTAGCTAAATCCCATTCTTTTAAATGATACCGATATGCCTTTTCGCTGATGTTTAATAGATCTGTTTGTATAGCATCGCTTTTTTGTATGGTCTTTTCAAGTTCTTTTTTAATTTGTTTTTCGACTTCCTTTTTTATCTCGGTATAGCTAAGATTTTCCTGGTTTTGTGCAATTTGAACATTCATTTTTAGAGTCAATTGATAGGTGGGTGTTGAGCCACGGTCGACCTTTATTGTCATTTTAGGTTTTTGGATAATTAAACTTATCTTATTTTCTATTAAATTATATGGAATGTTGTTTATATCCTTAGATAACCACTTTAATCCTACTAAGTCTTCTTTAGCTATCCACCCTTTGTATTGTTGCTGTGATACCGCAAACCCACCTGATACAATGGCGATTTTATTTTTTTTATCCTCCTCTGAGAAACTCGCATCGTTTAATGAGAGAGAAGGGATGATAAATGATCCTGTAGGCTGATAATAGGTGGAAATAAAACGATTGTATTCTTTGATTGGGATAATATAATTATTTATCAAAAGCAGGTCTGGATTGTGAATGATCGTGTAAAGGGAAGCAAAGTTAAAGAAACTATCTCCTAATAAGATATCTTTGACATTCTCCTTAGTCCCAAAAAACCAGAGATTGTACCGCAATAATGGATTTTGCCCAATATACTCTATTACGGATTTCATTTGATCCTTTATCACATTCTCACTTAAAATGATGGTATTCACATGTCCATAATAAAATGGCAGTGGTGATTTTTGCTCCAATTCATTTAAGGCAGCGTATATAGTTTTCGCTTTAGCTTCTCCAATCAAATTTGGTACGGATTCTTGGAGTGAAGACGTACCCTCCTGCTTTGCGATATTTGCAAAATTCTGAGCTTGGATATAGACAATAAATTCACCATCTGCGTAATCAATCCCTATCCCTGTAATATATGCTTGACTTTGAATTTCTTTTGCTCCACAACCGACAAGGGTCACAACTATAATCCATATGATGATAACAAGAAGAGTTTTTTTCATAGCCTACTCCTTTTGTGCCTCACGATCAGAATCTACTGGTTGAAATGCTTGGTTTCGTTTTTTCATAAAGGGAAAGGGGAGCCTAATCAAACTATTGATCAGATCTCTAGGCTTAGGTCGATATAAGGATGTCACATAAGGATAACCAAAGCTTTCTGATGAAACAAGTATAGTCATAATAATGAATAATGCAATGAAAAAACCATATAATCCTAGGAACGAAGAAATCAATAGGACAGAAAATCGCAAGATCACAATATTGTTTGATATGGTTTGATTTATCAGTATGTAACCAGAAATGACGGTAATTGAAATCACGACTAGACAGGAAGGCGAAGTTAAGCCCGCGCGAATTGCTGCATCTCCGATAAATAATCCACCTAGAACAGCCACAGTCTGTCCAACGGGTTTTGGAAGACGAACCCCTGCCTCTTTAAATAATTCAAATAAGGCGAGCATCAAAAATGTCTCCATTGGTGCGGATAACGGGAGACCTAATCGAGATGCCGATATCGTTGCGACGAGTGGATATGGTAGTTGGTCGATTTGAAAGGAGATTAAAGAAATATAAAATCCAGGTAGAAAAATGGTGATTAGGAGCGCAAAGAGCCTGAATATCCTAACAACACTGATGTAATAAAAACTATCGTGCATATCTTCAGGTGAAAATAAGGTTTGATTAAAACTAGTGGGACCTATTAAACAAGATGGACTTCCGTCTACTAAAATGACAAATCTCCCTTGGGTCAATGATTTTACAGCGAAATCCGGTCTTCCTGAATGATCCATCAGGGGGAAGATAGAAAATGAACTATCAAATAGGCGTTCCTCGAGCGAATAGCTGCTAACGAGAATATCCACTTTAATGGATTCAATTCGTTTTTTGACCTCTTCCAATACAGATGGATTAATAATATCGTCTATATAGTGCAGGACTACTTTTGTACGACTTCGTTCTCCAATGGAGAATTCAACACTTTTAAGAGAAGAGGTTTTTAACCTTTGACGGATTAACGCCATATTATCCGATATATTCTCTACAAATCCATCTCGAGGCCCCCTAATAGAGGATTCTAAATTTGATTCTTCAGGACTCCGCTTTGGAATCTTTGATACAGGGATAAAAAAAAGATCTTTTAAGTCATGACTAAAAATAAGCAATTCTCCTGAGTATAGTTTTTCTTCGATTTCTTGTTTTGCATGGTTAAAATCTTTGGGCTTATTTACATCGAGGACATTGCTGATTACATCATAGGTTAAGAATCCATTTGATTCCCACACATCGTAGATGGTTGGAAAAATGACTTGATTCATATTATTTATATCTACTAAATGAGGGCAATACATGAATGTTATTGTGAATTCTCCATACGACTTCTCTTTAACTACGATATCTGAAGAACTTTCAAACCAATTCTTCAGATTGCTTATGAGGACTTCAACTTTGTTCACTTTTACTTTCTCCATGTTTTTCACCCGCCAAATGAATCAGTAATAAAAAGAATAGTAAAATGAAGATTTGAACACCAAGACTGATCGGGAAATAAATATTTTTTAAAAATAAAAAAAAGGAATGCGCATCCCATGGAATATAAACACCTAAAATTAGAATTGAATAAAGGGTAGGAAGCACCCATTTTGCGCTTTTTCGAAACGTAAAGAGCTTTTCCACAATAAACAAACATAAACTTATTCGAACGAAAGCCCCTGAAAGCCACTGAAACATGGACAGGAAATCTAATCGGGTAATATGTTCACCTATTTTTAACAATCGCCATTCTTCATAGGCAGGATTTCTCAGCTTTACAGCCTCTTGTAGTCCAAATTCAGATAGAGCTCCTGTTAGGGGGCCTAAAATTAAGCATACAAGCATGAATCCAGTCAGAATTAACCACTTAGCTTTAAGTTTGTTTTGGATAAAAGGGGTTAAAAACAATAAAAAAACGATATCAAATAAACCTGAGCATGAATAAAGGATTCCTTGCAAAAATTCACTGTACCCATTTTCAAAAAACGGAAAAAGTAATTCATAATCCTTCCTCGGTGTGTTTCCAATTCCAACTGTGAAACCAAAGATAGATACAACAGGTAAAGAAATAAAAGCGATTGTACTTATCGTCAGTAATCCTTTTAATGAAGCATAAAAACATACAACAGCAAACATGATGATAATAACAAAGTCTGGGGTATCAAGAGAATAGTTCCCTTTTGCCCATATAAATGTGAACTTTAACGTAACCAAGGCTACAAGTAAGAAATAAGAACCAAGTATTCCGTTTAGCAAAGTGTAAATCCATTTATATTTAACTTTTTTACTAAGCAATGAAAATATGTCAGTTTGCCCATTTATTTTTTTATAGAGATAGTAAACAAGTAGAATCCAGATAATGAATGGAATCGTGCTAAAAATAACACTTAACCATGAATCCCTGTTCGAAGTTGATAAGAGTACAGGGAGAATCTGGACATGTACCATAAAACCGGTAGACATTATCAAAAGTACATATATATGAACTGCGCTTATAAGCTTTCCTTTCATTTAAAGCCACCTTAATATCAATCATTTCCTATTATAGGTTGTGCGTTGAAGGTAAAGCTTATGCATAAGAACCGCTTGTTTTCATGGCTCTTTCCTTTTTTGGACAATAATTTTGATTTATGGCTGATATTTTTCGTTTATGGACAATAGTCTATTAGTATAGGACAATATTTAAAATTTATGGACGATAGAGGTTGGAGGGATTGAATGGAGTTGGAGATGCAGGTTTTGGTGAGGTAATTTTACAGTCAAAAGGTATGGCTCTTTTCTAAAAGATTGTTGCTTTTTGTTAATAAATTGCAAACCAAGTTGATTGGAGCGTAAGGTGGCGACGAGGAGGCTCAAGCCACGCCCGCGGAAAGCGTCCACCTGAAGCGGAAGTCAACGATATAAAAACAACAAAGTTTGCGAAAACAGCCAAAGGAATAAATGTATATTGCATTGATACGAATAAAGTGTATTCGTACCCTCAGTTGGTGAAAAAGCTTGTTCGAGGCATGAATCACATGATTGAAAAAATGAAGATCCTTACTATTGTTCTATAAAAATAGAAATTGTTATTTTTAATGAACGTAAAGCACATCATTTCAGCCCCGGCTGAAACAATAAATTAAAGAAAAAATGACTAGAATTACAAGCTTTTTCTGCCCATTTTTACTTTATTTGTCTTAAATGGTAATTTCGTAGAATATGTGCCAGGTTTGGTCGACACTAGGCTGGGAAAAGTGCTATAATGTATTCGGTTACATTTATAATATTTTGGCAATAAAATTTTATTCAGTGCTGTTCCATACTTTTTCGAGTTGGTGATGAAATTTGAATACATAATTGTGGTGTGTTCCAAACGTGACTGAATAAAGTTTGCCTCCGGCGGATGCCTCGATTTTGAAAAGAAACTTTTCGCAAGCTTGAAAATAAATCGGGTGCAAATACGCCATGGCGCATTTGATTATATTAGATATCGGAGGGGGCTACATGGAGGATCTGTTGAATCAGTATTTGAATAATTACTTGATTGTGGTTGTCTTCTTGTTGTTGGGAATTCTACTCCCGATTGTGGCGTTGTTTTTGGGGAAGTTGCTACGGCCACATGCACCGAGTGAGGAGAAGGCTACTACATATGAGAGTGGGATTGAGCCATTCCATGATTCGCGTGTACAGTTTAATGTACGCTATTATATCTTTGCGTTATTGTTTGTTATTTTTGATGTTGAGACTGTATTTTTATATCCATGGGCAGTTGCCTACGAAAAACTCGGGATTTTCGCATTAGTTGAGATGTTGATTTTCGTTGTTATGCTCGTTATCGGCTTAGTATATGCTTGGAAGAAGGGCGTGTTAAAATGGATTTAAAAATTGATGGAATTTCAGATTTAGAGATGGAAGAGTTAAAGAGAAGTGTATTTATGACGACGCTAGAGCAGGTGAAAGGTTGGGCGCGAAGTAATTCGTTGTGGCCACTTACATTTGGTCTAGCTTGTTGTGCAATTGAAATGATGGGGACAGGTTCTTCCCACTATGATTTGGATCGATTTGGTTCCTTTTTCCGAACATCTCCACGTCAGTCCGATTGCATGATTGTATCAGGTACAGTGACCAAGAAGATGGCACCGGTTTTAAAGAGATTGTATGATCAAATGCCAGAACCAAAATGGGTCATTGCGATGGGTTCATGTGCAACAGCAGGGGGTCCTTATGTGAAATCATATGCGGTTGTGAAAGGGGTCGACCAGATTGTACCTGTTGATGTATACATCCCAGGCTGTCCACCAAACCCAGCTGCACTTATTTACGGGATTAATAAATTAAAAGAAAAGATTCGCTATGAGGCTAAAACGGGGAAGAAGGTGATTTAGCGTGAGCGAAGAAAAAGACCTGGAACAACTTAAGCGAGAGGCTGCAGAGAAGGCGAAGGAAGCTGCAAAAAAGCGACTAGCCGAAAAACAGGCAGCTGAAGCGAAAAATAAAGAGGAATCCAAGGAAGAAAATATAGATATTGCGAAGGCAAAAGCTGCTGCGGCAGCAAAGGCGAAGGCCGCGGCGCTAGCTAAGCAAAAGGCCAAACTACAAGCTGAAGAGGCGACAGCGTCTAATGAAGATTCAGAATCATCAGAAGAAGTAAATATTGACATTGCAAAACAAAAGGCAGCAGCGGCAGCGAAGGCAAAAGCCGCGGCACTAGCAAAGCAAAAGGCGGCAGAGGCTGCATCAGCGGACACGTCAGAGGGAGACGATAAAGCAACTGCGAAAGCGAAAGCAGCAGCGGCAGCAAAGGCGAAGGCCGCGGCACTAGCAAAGCAAAAGGCGGCAGAGGCCGCATCAGCGGACACGTCAGAAGGAGACGACAAAGCAACTGCGAAAGCGAAAGCAGCAGCGGCGGCAAAGGCGAAGGCCGCGGCATTAGCGAAGCAAAAAGCGGCTGGTGGAGCATCAAGTGATGACGACTTAGCGAAGGCGAAGGCAAAGGCGGTTGCGGCAGCGAAAGCAAAGGCTGCAGCACTGGCGAAGCAGAAGGCGGCTGAAAAAGCGGGCGAAGGATCAACAGATGATGAACTAGCAAAAGCGAAAGCGAAAGCTGTAGCAGCAGCCAAGGCAAAAGCGGCGGCAGCAGCGAAAGCCAAAGCGGCAGCTGGCGGTGGTGGCGACGATCTTGCGAAGGAAAAAGCGAAAGCAATTGCAGCAGCCAAGGCAAAGGCCGCGGCAGCAGCAAAAGCAAAAGCCGCTGCAGGTGGAGCACCTGGGGAAGTAGTAGAAGAAGAGGCAACGCCGTCACCTAACCAAAAATATTTGGATAAGTACGTGAAAGTAATCACGGAGCACCTAGGTGGTGACGTTTTAGAAGATTCATATATTAATACATTATCAAAAGATGTGCCAACACTTGTTGCAAAGCCGGATACATATTATAGGATTGCACAGTTTTTAAAGTTTAATGAACAGCTTGGATTTGATTATCTATCGGAACTCCATGGTACAGACTTCCAATCGCATATGGAAATGTATGTTCACTTATACTCTTATAAAAACCGTCAATCTGTTGCATTAAAAGTGAAGCTTGACCGTGATGAGCCAACGACTGCATCCTTACAGCCTTTATGGGAAGGCGCAAATTGGCCAGAGCGTGAAGCATTTGATTTGCTCGGGATTAAATTTGAAGGACATCCAAATTTAACACGAATCCTATTGCCGGACGACTGGGTGGGACATCCACTTAGAAAAGACTATGAACCGTTTGACGTGGAGGTGTAGCATATGATTCGTACAGAAGAAATGCTCCTAAATGTAGGGCCACAGCATCCAAGTACGCACGGAGTATTCCGTCTTGTTGTTAAAATTGACGGAGAAATCATCACAGAAGCTACACCCGTAATTGGATACCTACACCGTGGAACAGAAAAACTTGCAGAGGACTTGCAATACACACAAATCATTCCGTACACAGACAGAATGGACTATTTGTCAGCGATGACGAATAACTATGTACTTTGTCATGCGGTTGAAACAATGATGGACATTGAGGTTCCTGAGCGGGCTGAATACTTACGGATCCTCGCTATGGAATTGGGGCGAATTGCGAGTCACCTTGTATGGTGGGGCACGTATTTACTTGATATCGGAGCAACAACACCGTTTCTTTATGCATTTAGAGAGAGAGAAATGATTATTAATTTACTAAATGAGCTTTCCGGGGCAAGGCTGACCTTTAACTACATGCGTGTAGGTGGGGTTAAATGGGATGCGCCTGAAGGTTGGATTGAAAAGGTAAAGGAATTTGTTCCATATATGAGGTCACAGCTTCCAGGGTACCACCAGCTAGTAACAGGAAATGAAATTTTCAGGGACCGTGTCATTGGAGTTGGAAAGTACACGAAGGAAGATGCATTAAATTACTCCCTAAGTGGTACGAATCTTCGTTGTACAGGTGTTAAATGGGATCTTAGAAAAGATGAGCCATATTCAATCTATGACCGCTTTGATTTTGACGTACCAACGAGAGACGGTGGAGATGCATGGGCACGTTATCACTGCCGTATGGAAGAGATTGAGGAATCTCTTAAAATAGTAGAACAGGCTGTGGAACAATTCCCTGAAGAAGGTCCGATTATGGCCAAGGTTCCGAAAATAATTAAAGCACCAAAGGGTGAAGCATATGTACGAATTGAATCACCACGTGGAGAAATTGGCTGCTATATTTCGAGTGATGGTAAAAAAGAACCGTATCGTTTGAAATTCAGACGTCCGTCATTCTACAATCTCCAAATCCTCCCGAAGCTTTTAAAGGGTGAGAATATGGCAAACCTGATCACCATTTTAGGTGCAATCGACATTGTCCTCGGGGAGGTTGACGGCTAATGATAGAAAACCTACTGAATTCACCTCCGAGTTGGCTGAATTTTGGTATTTTCTTTTTACTTGCAACCGTCTTACTATTAGTCATCCTAGGATTCGTTACGTATGGAATCCTTGCAGAACGTAAGGTGATGGGCTTCATGCAAGCACGTCAGGGTCCGAACCAAGTAGGGGGACGCTGGGGGCTTTTACAAACAGTGGCTGACGTATTAAAGCTTCTTATTAAAGAAGATGTAATCCCGAAAGTGGCGGACCGTCCCCTGTTTATACTTGCACCTGTGCTTGCGTTTGCTCCAGCCTTCATGGTTGTGGCAGCACTTCCGTTTACGGAAAGCTATAAATTTGCAGATATTGGGGTGGGGTTGCTCTATTACATCGCCGTATCTGGACTCACTACGATTGGAATTGTCGCAGGTGGTTGGGCATCGAATAATAAATATGCCCTCATGGGAGGAATGCGTGCAGCTGCACAGATGATTTCCTATGAAATTCCGCTGGTGATGTCAGTGATTGGGGTTATTTTATTATCTGGAAGCTTGAATCTTTCTGATATTGTTGAAGCTCAGGATAAGGTTTGGTTTATTTTTGCACAGCCGATTGCCTTTATTGTATTTTTTATCGCGTCTGTTGCCGAATTAAACCGTGTGCCATTTGACTTACCTGAAGCAGAATCAGAGATTGTCGCTGGTTTCCATATTGAGTATTCAGGATTTAGATGGGCTTTCTTTATGCTTGCCGAATATGTGTATATGTTTGCGATGGCAGCCTTAACGACCGTTCTTTTCTTAGGAGGCTGGAAACCAGTTTTATTCCTAGACTTTATACCTGGTGCCGTTTGGTTCTCATTAAAGTTTAGCTTGGTAATCTTTGTTTTAATCTGGTTCCGTTCCACCTTCCCACGTTTACGTGCTGACAGACTGATGGAATTCGGTTGGAAAGTACTCCTTCCAATTGCATTAGCTAACATCTTCTTATCGGCTTTAATTAAGGAATTATTTTTCTAGGTTCTTTTCTAAAAACTTGTTGCTTTTTGATAAGTGTGCAAACCTAGTTGATTGGAGCGTAAGGTGGCGACTCCTCGAAAATGTATTCACATTTTCTTCGTGCGTGGGTTATTTCAAAGAAGCAAATTCAGAGTCCAGCGGGAAAAGCGTGAGACTTGAGACCCCGTAGGAGCAGTAGCGACCTGTCCAGTTGCAGCGGCTAGAAACTCGGGAAATTTCAACTCCTCCTTCAGAGGCAAAATACGCCTCTTTGTCGGAGTCTCCGACGCACACGACGTGCTAGTGCCGACTTCGCCACAGGAAGTGGCGCTTTAGTCGGCCAATTTTCTCGTTTCTGTGCAAGCCGCCTCCACATTTCGTTGAGGAGGCTCAAGCCACGCCCGCGGAAAGCGTCCACCTGAAGCGGAGGTCAACGATATAGTAAACAACAATGTTTGCGAAAACAACGTTTTTCTAAAAAGGATTCGTGTACCGAAACTACCTTATAAAGGGGTGACAAACTATGTTTGGCTTGCTGAAAGGGATGAAATATACCCTTAATCAATTAACCTATAAAAAAGTCACATATGATTATCCGAATGAACCATTACCACTACCAGATCGCTTTCGTGGTATTCAAAAATTTTATCCGGAAAAATGTATCGTATGTAATCAATGTGCCAACATTTGTCCAACCGATTGTATCCAGCTAACCGGGAAAAAACACCCTGACCCGACCAAAAAAGGGAAAATAATTGATACCTATGATATTAACTTTGAAATTTGTATTCTATGTGACCTATGTACTGAGGTTTGTCCGACAGAAGCAATTGTCATGACAAACAACTTTGAACTTGCGGAATACAGTCGTGATGACTTATTTAAAAACCTTGAGTGGTTAGATGAAAATGATACGAATGTAAGGAAGGAGAATAAAGCGTGACTGGAGAATTTTTAGCATTCATAGTCCTAGCAATTAGTGCGATTGGCGGCGGTATATTAATGCTGAACCTCCAAAAGGTCATCCACATGGTAATCGCACTTGTATTCACCTTCATTAGTATCGCAGGTTTGTATGTGATGCTTCATGCAGAATTCGTTGCAGCTGTGCAAGTCTTAATTTACTCAGGGGCCATCACCATTTTAATGCTCTTTGGTATTATGCTGACGAAACACAATGACACAAACGAACCAAAAGTAAGTCGTGGTCGAACCTTCCTTGTTCTTTTTGGAATCCTTGCATTTGGTGTTGCTGTTTACCTTGGCATTTACGATTTGGATTTTGGAGGGCAAGCGACAGACCTGCACGTGAACAATACGGAGAAGATTGGAATGGAGCTTTATGCAAAATACGTGATTCCATTTGAATTAACATCTGTTGTCTTACTTGTGGCGTTAGTAGGGGCAATCATCTTAGCGAAAAAAGACAATGTAGAGGAGGCGAACGAGGAATGAGTTCTGTTCCATTAGCAGCCTACCTCATCCTAGCGTTAATTTTATTTTGTATTGGTCTTTACGGGGCATTCACAAAAAGAAATACAGTTATTGTGTTAATTTCTGTTGAATTGATGCTAAATGCGGTAAATATTAATTTTGTGGCTTTTAGTAAATACGGAATGGTCCCTGGAATTACGGGTCAAATTTTCTCACTGTTTACAATCGCCATTGCTGCAGCTGAATTTGCTGTTGGTCTAGCTATTTTGATGGCGTTGTACCGAAATAAACGCACAGTTAATATTGATGAAATGAATACGATGAAACATTAACTTAGCTTTTGTTGGGAGAATAAAACGACAATACGCTAAGTCGTATTTGATGAAGTACCGGTAAAGGCTGTGAACCAAATGGTCTACTCAGCCTTAGCCGCAAGCCAAAGAAGGGGATTGTGATACGATGATGGAAAATGCATGGATCATACCGCTTTTCCCGCTTATCTCTTTTTTGTTCCTTCTTATATTCGGTAAACGATTGAAGGAGTCGAGTGCGTATCTTGGCATTCTGCTAACATTTATTTCATTCGTCTACTCGGTGTTGGTTCTCATTTCGAGACTTGGGAACTCAACATACAAATATGAGAGCACGTGGTTATCAATTGGGGATGTTCACTTAACAGCGGGGTTTGAAGTCAATCAATTAAATGCACTTATGTTAGTGGTAGTATCGCTTGTCAGTTTTTTAGTACATATGTATTCAAAAGGGTATATGCATGGTGATGAGCGCTTTCCTGTTTTCTATGCGTACCTTGGGTTATTTACTTTTGCGATGTTAGGATTGGTCATTTCTCCAAACCTTCTCCAAACGTATATTTTCTGGGAGCTTGTAGGACTTGGTTCATTCCTATTAATTGGTTTCTATTTCTATAAGGAAGAAGCAAAAGCTGCAGCGAAAAAAGCGTTTATTATGACGCGTATCGGAGATGTAGGCTTATTAATTGGGATGATTCTATTATTCTGGCAAGTTAACAGCTTTGAATATGATGAAATTTTTAGCGCCGTTGGTGCTGGAGATATTTCACCAACCATGATCACATTAACTGCGATTTTAATTTTTGTGGGAGCTGTTGGTAAATCTGGTCAATTCCCACTTCACACCTGGTTGCCGGATGCGATGGAAGGTCCGACACCTGTTTCAGCTTTAATCCACGCAGCTACAATGGTTGCGGCGGGGGTTTATTTAGTGGCTACGACTTATCCTTTATTTGCTGCAAGTCATGCCGCGTTGATGACAGTTGCGATTATCGGAGGAATTACCGCGATTTTTGCAGCATCAATAGGTTTAGCACAAAAGGATATTAAACGTGTTCTGGCCTACTCTACTGTGAGTCAGCTTGGCTATATGATGCTTGCATTAGGATCTGCCGGGTATGTTGCAGGAGTATTCCACTTAATGACACATGCTTTCTTTAAAGCATTGTTGTTCTTGGCAGCGGGTAGCGTCATCCATGCTGTTCACACACAGAACATTGAGGAAATGGGTGGATTGTGGAAAAAACTTCGCATTACAGGTCCTCTATTCTTAATTGGGACCTTAGCTATCAGTGGTGTTCCATTTTTCTCAGGTTTTTTCAGTAAGGATGAAATCTTAATTGCGACCTGGGCACAAGGGAATTACGTGCTGTTCTGGTTAGCGGTGATTGCGGCTTTCTTTACTGCATTTTATATGTTCCGCTTGTTCTTCATGGTGTTCACTGGTGAGGCAAGAGGAAAACAAACAAATGTCAAAGAATCACCGAGTGTGATGACAATACCGATGATTGTTCTTGGAGTTCTAGCGGTTGTAGCAGGATATGTGAACACACCTTGGTTTGGCACCTTTTTAGGGGATTGGTTAACAGAAGGTACGAACCTATATGGACCAAGTCATCACGAAGGGCCAGGTTGGATTATGGCTGTTGCAACATTTGCGTCCCTATTTGGTCTGCTGCTTGCCTATGGGATGTATCAACGGAAGTCTATTTCAAGAGACTTTTTCAGCTCTCGCGCACCAATTATGTATAGTGTCGTCTATAACAAATATTTTATTGATGAATTTTATAACATGACCGTTGTCTACGCGACAAAGGTATTTAGTTTATTCCTTCGCTATATAGATGAATTTTTAGTAGGGGGAATTGTAAAAGGCGTGGCAATGGCAACCCAAGGAATCGGAAAGCTTGGAGCTAAGCTTCAAAACGGGCAAGTTCAAATGTACACTTCCGTTGCCTTTGTTGGATTAGCGATTTTACTACTTGTTGTGGCACTGACAGGGGGGTACTTAAGATGAGCTCATTTATTCTTTCACTTTTAGTATTCTTCCCGATTTTAGGTATTGCACTACTTGCTTTTGTACCAAAAACTGAGGAAAAAACGATTAAATTAGTTGGCGTATTAGCTACTATTCCTTCATTGGTATTGGCTCTTTATGTGTACGGGTTTTATACAGGTGGCGGAGACCTTGAAAAGCTAAAGGAATCAGTCTATTGGTTTGGCTTTCTGCCAAAAGGCAATCCGTGGGAAGTCAATTATGAGATGAGTCTAAACGGATTCACCCTAGTACTCGTTCTTTTAACAACTGTGATTTCCACACTTGCTGCTATTGCATCCGTTCATATCAAGAAGGAATGGAAAGGCTACTTCATGCTCTTCCTTTTACTTGAACTAGGAATGCTTGGCGTATTCACAGCCGGGAACTTACTATTGTTCTTCGTGTTCTTTGAAATGACCTTAATCTCTACGTTTTTTCTCATTGGGAAGTGGGGATATTTTGAAAAAGAAAAAGCAGCATTTAGTTTTTTAATCTATAACGGATTAGGTTCCGCGATCTTGCTGATCGTGATCATGATCATTTTTGCAAAGGCTGGAACAACGAATATTTCGGCACTAACGGCGATTTTTGCCAGCCCGGCAGATAGCTTGCCAATTCCAGGTACATTTTCTGAGGACCTAAAACTTGGATTATTGATTGCGATCATCATTGGATTTGGAATTAAATTGCCGATTTTTCCACTTCATACATGGATGCTTCGTGTTCACGTACAAGCACCGCCATCCATTGTCATGATACACTCAGGAATCCTTTTAAAGATTGGAGCTTACGGGATCATCCGCTTCGGAATGGGATTCTTCCCAGATGAATTCAGCACACTTGCTCCAATTGTTGCGGTGCTGGGAGTAATCAATCTTTTGTATGGGGCATTTTTAGCATTCGTCCAAAAAGACTTCAAAATGGTTCTGGCGTACTCGAGTATTTCGCATATGGGAATTGTGTTGATAGGACTTGGTGCGATGAATGAAGCGGGAGTGCAAGGCGCCGTATTCCAAGTTGTGTCACATGGCTTGATTTCAGCATTATTGTTCTTCTTAATTGGGGTCATGTACGAGAGAGCAGGCACATCGTATATTGATAAGCTTGGTGGGCTTGCAAAGGTGATGCCACTAACGGCTGGATTCTTATTAGCAGCTGCGATGGCTTCACTTGGTTTACCTGGGATGTCCGGATTCGTTAGTGAATTCATGGCATTCCTTGGGCTGTTTAAGGAAATGCCAGTTCTCGCTGCGGTTGGGGCAATCGGCATTATTATGACAGCTGTGTATTTGCTTCGTGCAGTACTACATGTGACATATGGTAAGACGATTCATTCCTATGAGGGAGCAGTTGATTTACGTCCAATTGAAATGGTACCGGTATTGGTGTTACTTGCGTTTATCGTATTGATTGGTGTTTATCCTAACGTGCTTACACAGCCACTTCAGGTTGCACTTGAAACTATCATGCTAGGGTTAGGAGGGTGAGCCGATGGATACAGAAACTTTACTAAGCTTTGATTGGGGAGTTATGGCACCTGAATTTATCATCCTCGGTGTTGCAACCCTTCTATCGTTACTGGATTTATTTATGGGAAAAGACAAGGACCGACGGCCACTCGGTTGGATTGGAGTCGTGGGAATCCTTGTTGCAATCGGGTTTACGGTTTCGTTAATCGGGAATGATGTCACATCGATTTTGTACGATACATTTAGACTTGATTCCTTTGCGATTGCTTTTAAATTAATTTTACTAGTGGGGACAGGACTTGTACTCTTGCTAGCAATGAGCTATGAACCCGAAGAGGGGCTTGTTGAGTATCGTGGTGAGTTTTACTACTTACTTCTAGCAGCACTCTTAGGTACGATGATTATGACATCAAGTGGTGACTTGATTACATTATTTGTCGGATTAGAATTGCTCTCGATTTCTTCCTATATATTAGCTGGGCTTCGGAAACGCAATAGGTTATCAAATGAATCCGCGATGAAGTATGTCATTAACGGAACGGTCTCCACAGCCATCTTTTTATTCGGTGTCAGCTATGTCTATGGACTCACTGGAACCTCGAATTTAAGGGAGATTTTCGGAGCATTCGGTAACCTTCAGGATCCACAACATATCTATCTTGTTGCACTTGCTTTGTTTATGATCGTAGTTGGACTATCCTTTAAGATCGCGGCTGCTCCATTCCATATGTGGGCACCTGATGTGTATCAAGGAGCACCAACACCTGTTACGGCGTTTTTAAGTGTTGTTTCAAAGACAGCGGGCTTTGTTATTATCTTAAGAATTATAGTAACAGGGTTCATCCAAGCGCCCTCAGGAAATGGTGAAGCAGAATTTTTATTGTTCCACCTGCAAGACCTGTTAGCAATCATAGCGGGTGCAACCATGATTATCGGGAATACCATTGCGCTTAGACAACGAAATATAAAGCGGATGATGGCATACTCAAGTATTGCCCACGCAGGATACCTGTTAGTAGCATTTGTAGCTTTCTCATATTTTATGATGGATGCGATTTGGTTCTATTTAGTTGCTTATCTCTTCATGAGCCTTGGATTCTTCGCGGTTCTTCAGGTGATCACGCAGAAATCTGACTCCGAGGATATTAGTCAATTTGCAGGTTTATATAAGCGCTCACCCGTGTTAGCCGTTGCACTTGGAGTGTTTATCCTTTCTTTAGCAGGTATCCCTGGAACGGCAGGATTCATTGGAAAACTAGAGATTTTCATTGGAGCTTTTGTAACGAGCCCACCACGTTATGTGCTGGCGTCGATTATGATTGCAACAACCGTTGTATCCTATTTCTATTACTTCGGAATTTTAACACAGATGTTCTTTAGACCTGCTGCAAACGATGAAAAAATTAAATTACCTGCAGGTGTGTTGATTGTTTTAATTGTTGCAGTGGTTGGGACCATTGGCTTTGGAATTTTCCCAGGTGTCGCCTTTGAATTCATCCAGCAATTCGAAAGCTTCGCAGATTTTATAGGATAAAAGTTGGGTGGCAGCACCATGAAATGTTGCCATTCCATTTCAAACAAATAGGGGTGTATGAGAAGAAGAGGTATGGGGATGTGAACTGACCTAGCCAAATGAGACATATATAAAACACCTATCCATATTAAATTTAACACTTTTTCATTAATTTG
>NZ_JBPFDQ010000065.1:0-29175 GCF_059415045.1 Ferdinandcohnia sp. SAFN-114
GTTTATAAAATGTGTGATATTTTATTTGGTTACTTAATTTTAAATGATTTTAAACATTTTCTTGACTTTTAATAAAAAAAACCGGAGAAATAACCAGTATCGCCGACAAAATAAAATGTTTCACTGGTCGTTTGAAATATCCACCCACCCCAATGGGAAGTATTCATATCGTTAAGTGACCTTCTTGTCCAGTGCTGAGCTGGGACAAAGTGAATGGTAACGCCTTCGTATTCTAATGATTCCCACCAATTCATTTCTACTACATGTTGATACCCTTTTTTTATAAAAAGAGATTTCAGCCCAATCGGAACAAAATAGGTCGGATTTCCTTTTAGTTTTTTCAGCGTTGGAAAGTCAAGATGGTCATAATGACCATGTGAAATAACGACAACATCGATTTCCGGCAAATCTTCCAATGGAATTCCAGGTTCCGTTAACCGTTTCTGAAAACCCATACGTTTCGCCCATACCGGATCAGTAAGTATATTTAGACCACTAAGTTGAAGTAAAAAGGTGGAATGTCCAATCCATGTATAAGAAGTTCGGCTTCTATTTTCCTTCAATTCTTGGATCCTTTTTTTTGAACATTGCGGTATATTTTCACTTAAATCCTTCACTTTACTTCGTCTTTCCTTCTGCCACTTTCGCATATCCCGAAACGATTTCTTATTCGACACATCATTCAAATTACGATACCTTGTCCTCATAGTCACACCTGTGGAACAGATCCCTTGTCCCAGCCCTTTCTAAATTGGATTCAGGAGATAAACCTCCACTAACGACGACCAATTTTTCGTAACCTTTCGTTACATAAACTCCCTTTGTAATCTCGATTCTCCTTACTTAATACCCAGTTTATAATTTACAAGTATTGATTACAATCAACTATCCTCATACTTTCATTAATAATGAAAATTTTTTTCGCAAACTTTGCTGTTTTTTATAAAGTTGACTTCCACTTCAGGTGGACGCTTTCCGCGGGCGTGGCTTGAGCCTCCTCAACGAAATGTGGAGGCGGCTTGCACAGAAACGAGAAAATTGGCCGACTAAAGCGCCACGTCCTGTGGCGAAGTCGGCACTAGCACGTCCTGTTCGTCGGAGACTCCGACAAAGAGGCGTATTTTGCCTCTGAAGGAGGAGTTGAAATTTCTCGAGTTTCTAGCCGCTACAACTGGACAAGTCGCTGCTGCTACTACGGGGTCTCAAGTCTCACGCTTTTCCCGCTGGACATTGAATTTGCTTCCTTGAAATAACCCACGCACGAAGAAAATGTGAATACATTTTCGAGGAGTCGCCACCTTACCCTCCAATCAACTAGGTTTGCATTTTATATCAAAAAGCAACAATCTTATAGAAAAGTGCCTTTATTTAAAACCTTAATTTGATCATCTTCACTTTCAATAAGGTTGTAAGAATCCTAACATAGACCTAAACAATATAAGTCCTTTTTCCTAAATGCATTCTGGTAAAATAAAGAAATGAAAGGGGCTATTGGTTGATGGAATTACAAACAAAAGATAATCGAAATTTTACGAATCAGCTGCCTGAGTGGGCCATGGGGTGCCATATTGGCTTGATCTCCATTTTCTTTATAATGGGAATCAGTATATTTGGTTTTACTATCAAAGAAGTTTCCGAGACAGGATTCGGTTTATCCCTCCTGCTTTTTGCGCTAGCTATTGTCTTTCTTGGGTTTTCATGGTTCTGTTATAAAAATTTACGAAAATACCTTGACCTTGTTATTAACATTCAACTAGGTGATAACGGGTATGATTCCTACGTGAAGGACAAAAAGTTGAATGAAGAACACCACATTTTCATTCCCTTTGAAAATATGAAATATGTATTAATCGGCATGGACTATCGATTAAAAGCAAAGTCAAAGATTCAAAGTGGCGAAAATTATAATTTGAGGACAAAATTTGTTCCAGTACGGTCCGCAAAAGTCTTAATCTATGGTGTCGATACCACCAATCAAGTGAAGGTTACCAGCTTTCCTCATGCGGATGAGAAATCCCTAAATGATTGGATGGGTGTATTTCAAAAGCATGGGGTTGAGATTTACCATACGGATAAAGCTTTAACAGCTACCCCAAGTAATCCTAAGAACATTGAATCGATTCCAAAAAACCTTTTTGATGGAACGCTTTCTTTCGTTATTGGTTCAGAGGCTGAAGGGTTGGATAATCTCTTTCTTACTGAAGAACAGAAAAAAATCGTGGAGAAAAATGAGAAAAAAAGCCGGAAGAACGGACTCTTATATACTACCCTTCTCTCTTTTGTACAGCTTCTACTGATTTGTTTTTGGTTTCCGACTTGGGAAATCGTAGGGGAGTCCTTTAGTGACAGCTCAGGAGAATTCGTTGCACTTTTTTGCACCATTCTTATACAGTTTTTTATCTATATCAAGATGGGACATGTCAAATGGTATGAGCCGTTAAGGGATATGTTCATTCTTTATCTCGGTATTTTCATCGGTTTGCAGCTCTCGCCTGACGTGCGAATCACTTTTGAGCCAGCAGTTCAGGGTTATGCCATGATGACGATTGGCGCTTTTTTGTTTCTATATTATGCGATGAAGGTATCTTCTTGGTTAAAAAAGCTGGGAAAGAAAATGGAGAGAACACAAAAAGATTCACGTTTTTAAATGATCTAGTAAAAAATAGAATTGAATAGATTTGGGCAGATAGTGAGTCTAAATCCTCTTTTCAAGAAGAAATTAACTCACTATCTATTTCTGAATATTTTTTTCAGTAGAAACCCAACCATAATTCCTGGAATGACACATATCATTGGAAACCAAACTGTTCCTAAATAGATTCCAAATATCTTTACCTTTGCTGAATACATAAGTCCAACTGTAACAAAAAACGCAGACATCACAAATGGCAAATAGGAATATGGTTCTTTGCCTCCACCCGCATCCTTGTAGGCATCCCACATGGAATAGAAATAAATACAAGGATAAAACATAAGCCATTGGTATTTGGTATGCTCAATCGCTTTACTTATTTCTCCATTAAAACTAAAGTAAATAATCTGATTAAATTTGGATTGAACATTAATGATAAATTCTAAACTAATAAAAATGATCCCTTTTACATACTTACCGTTCAGTAATTGACCGAAACCTGGAAAAGCTATACTCCATAATAATTTTTCTTTTGGATTCACTTTTTTCTAACCTTTTTTCTAAATTTTTGATCTCAAATAAACAAGATGTAATAAGCAAGTTGCTCTTGCTCATTACTTAGCCTTCTCATTTTCTCACACAAAATTCTTTGATTAGATATTATCCCCAAAAATATACTTAATAATAGTTTTTCTCAATTATCCAAAATACATTGTCCGTTTAAAGGATTTTTCTTAGAGTTCCACACAACACACACTCCCGTCCCCTCGTTACCCATGTGAACTCCTTAGTTCTTTTTGCAGAAATTGAATTTCCTTATGTATACTCGGATAGCCCTCTAGTTCTGGTATGGCTATCTGCTTTGGCGAAACATTCCGTGTCGCAGCAATTGCCATTGTTTCAAAGGCAAATAACAGTTGTGCTGATCTCTCATCAGAAAGGTTCGGCCGATTCGTTTCTTTCGAACAATTTTCTAATAAATATCCCAATTGTTTTGTTGAAAATATGACTGGCCAATAATAGTCTAACGCCTTTCGATTAGCCGGAATCTCACCAGATGCCGTATGATACAAAGTTTGTAAATTACTTAAGTTTGTTCTCATTTTCAATCTTTCTCTACTCTGTCTCGGATTAAACCCTGTACCCTGATCCGAAAAAAGCACCATTAAAAACTGTGCTTGACTTCGAAGTGTTTTGCTCAGTAAATGTGGAATCCGACTAGAAGCAGATTTCCTGCCCACGAGATAAACGCCTAATAATCCAATCGCACTCCCGATTACAATATCAATAAATCTGGCCTGAGCAAAATAGGAAAAACTAAACATCTCTTGACTCGTACTTTCAGCCATTAACAATGCATTTGGAGTAAAGAAAAGTGCCGCTAATCCATAGTTTTTTACGATAAACAACTCGGTAATAAATGTTAATACAAAAATAAACAACGTGATTACAAAACCAGATGGATGAAAGGATAAAATGAACCCTGCAATAACTATACCAATTACTGTACCGAAAAATCGTTGAATCGTACGATGAAATGTTGACACAATGGTTGCGCCTGACATCACCGCTACGCAAGATAAAGGTACCCAATATGATCGCTCAAATCCAAATTGATAGGCAATGATTGCGGCGATGGCCGTTATCACGCCAAAGCGTACGGATGAAATAAACACGATTGAATTTTTATCAAACGCCCCTAAAAAAATTGTTTTTAGAGAGGGTTTATCAATTTGGATCGATTTTTTTACATTGCTTATAGGCTCATTTAGAATGGCTTCTGCATTATAGATAGTTGTGAACAACTGACTAACCTGACTATCCATTTTCTCAGGTTGTAATATATGAGGTTTTTTTCGCTTATCACGGTTGTTCAATGAATGTCCAAGTAGTCGTGTGGATTGCCCTAATTCTTTAGGTAATGTAGAATTTGAATTTGAGAAGTTTTCCACAATATAAATGAACAACTCGTTTGCAAAATTATTTAATAAGTACAATCGATTGAACATGTCAGTGGTTCGCCATCGGAAATAACTCGCTGATAGCGTCTCTTCAGATTCATTTAAAACTTCCATTACTTGATGCTTAGCTTTGGTGAATGTAGGAGTTCCAACAGAATCTAGAAGTTCCGCCAATTGCAAATAAACTCTAGTCACAACATCAGATTCTGGTCCATAGGGATTAAAAAACCACCCGATCATGGCAATAATCCACGATAAACAACCACTAAGAAATACTAGCCCTGCTCGTAAGAATGCTTCATCGGGATTGATTGGCATTCCCGTTGTCATGGCAAAAACTAATACAAAAAAGATGGCGGATGGACCGTTTATTTTTAATGCACCGAACACAAAAATGACGACTGCAGCAATTAATCCCATCAGAATTGCAACAGCTAGCGGATATGGCGCACTAATCGTTCCCAAATAGGTAACAAAGGTCAAACCGAGAACGACCGAAAAGATTTTCTTTGCTCGCTGCGCATATGGGATATTAAATACATATAAATAGGAAAAACCTCCTAAGCCTGCAATTAAACCATATTGCAAATTACCAAAGGCTATTCCTATCATAACCGGCAGGGCAGCAGCTAATCCTGCACTAAAGGCTTTTAACCAAGGAAATGGTTTCTTATTTACTTGTAGTGCTTCTTTAAGCATAGAAGAGACAACCCGTTTTAATTGTTTGCCACTCATTCTAATCCTTCTTTACTATTAATTCCTGTCATTATTAGGTTTAACTTTTCTTCTTCAGGTAAGTTATATTCTTTACCTAATTTAAGTCCTTCAGCCCCTGTTTTCAGGTATTCTTTTCATTGCTTTCCAATCGCTCTAACGGTACTTTTATTCAAACAAAACAATACTGCCGATATGGATTTTAGCGATAGCCAACTAGTTCTTCTTTAAGGATTTTAAGTCTACCCAGTTACAACTTACATGATTAGTGTCGATCTTGGCGATACTCCTCTTGGCGCTAGCCACGGCCAATCGTATCGTTCAACTTCTTGCGATATTTGTCCTTCCAAGTTTGCTCATCCTTCTCCAAGTCATCGCAGAATGCAGCCACGTCCTCGCCCGTAAGGTCAGTCACTTTTTTCCCTTCCGCTGCTCCTACCTCAAAGAGTTCGAGAATGCCACCAAAGATACGGCTGCTGTCCTTCCAGTCAGTGGGACCACCACCAGCAGTCCACATATATTTTTGGATGGCTTTGTAAGCGGTACGGTACTCACTTGGGAGTGCCTTTGCACGTGCCTCCATGGCCCTCCATTCCCTCTTGTCATCAATACTTCCAATAATTTTTTCAAAAATATTCATTATATTTCTCTCCTTTTGATTTTATTTGTTTTTAGCTCGTTTATTTTGCTTGATACAAATTCCCACTTTTCCCAAAAACCTTCCAGTCGCTCTTGACCCGCTGCGTTGAGTTTGTAAAATTTTCTCGGCGGTCCCATTGTGGATGGCTTTTTCTCAATGTCAACAAGATTGTTTTTCTCAAGCCGCATGGTAATTGTATATACTGTGCCTTCAACCACATCTGTGAAACCAAGATCTCGAAGCTGTTGGGTGATTTCATAGCCGTAAGTTTCGCCACGACTGATGATTTCAAGTACACAACCTTCAAGTACCCCCTTCAACATTTCCGTGATGTTTTCCATATTTACCTCCATTTATAGATTACTTATATTTTTTCAGTACTAAGTATCACAGGTATTTTGTGTTACTTATATTTAGTATAACTTACTACTAGTATATAGTATTACCGAATAGCGTCATTTGTCAATAAGTCTTTTCTTCAAAAAGACCCTTATTATCACCTCAAAGGTTTTTATTAAAATTAACAACTTAGAATTAGCCGATCGCGTGATTATTCTTAAGAAGAGATTTTTTAGGCTATGGGGTAATCTATCATTAAAGGGTTCTGATCCCTTACGTAAAAACTAACTTATTAAATAAGATGTACGTATAATCTGACCATAATTTTATATCAATAAAAAATAACTCAGTAGTTTCTGAGCTATTCTTGTGATTATTTATCTAATTACCCATTACTTTTTTTAAAAAGAACTTTCACTATTGGTAGTGGGGTTATATTATACATCTGTTTTCTTTACACCTTTACTTTTATATGGTTTTGCACTCTTTTTTTTGTTTGCACTAGCCTGCCACCGATTCCACCCCTTCTTGTCTGTTCCTCTCCCTGTTCCACCTTTTCCTTTAGCTTTACTCATAACATCACCCCGTTATCATTCTAGGTTGAGTTAACCATATGGTTAGTTTTAGTATATTACTCTAATTAATCAAGCATTAACCCTTCTCGGAACCACGCACCCGTTAGTGGAATGTAAAAAACTATTTTCTTTAACTCCGCATCAGTTTACCTCATTATTTTATATTCCATTCATATTGAATATCAGGTAGATTTTCTTCATTTTCACAGCCTCTACCAATCACTTCAAATCCATTTTTTTCATAAAATCGTTGTGCCTTTTTATTTACTTCAAACGTGTACAACGTTAATTTTCCCCTTGATTGTGCTTTTACTTTATTTAATAATATTTGCCCTATACCAATTCCTTGATAATCTATGTGTACATATAGTTGATTTATTTCCATTTCGTTATATACAATCATTCCAACTATTTTTTCTTCTATTAACGCTAAATCTATTTGAAACTGCCCAGGTAATATGTGGTCTAAAAAATAAATGTGACTTTTTAAGCTATGACTTTCTTTCTGCCCAATTGCTCTTTCCTTACTATTCCGCCACATTTTAACTGTTTGTTCAGCATACTTGGGATCATACGGGATAATTATGATTTTGTGTTGGGTCACTACAATTACCTCCTCAAGTTTTTTACTCCCTTTTTTATGAAAATACATAAATTTTTATTCCCTGTTTAATATACCGCCAGTTTGTAAAATAGCTACTTTTCCACTACTATTTTCAGAAGAAAAAGACGACCGTTTTGATGATCGCCTTGTATAGTTATTCCACCAGTTAATTCCTCTAAACTGCCCCGTTAGATCAACAAATTCTATAAAAATAACGTTAATTCCTTCTTAGATTAACGCACCGTTGGCTTAATTACATTACTTTGTAAAAGATAAGCCCTTTCCAACAGGTTGAATTGAATTTATTACTGTTTCTCTTACTTTCTTACTTACCAATCTTTCAATTATCCACCCGACTAAATCTTGTGCGGCTAAGCAACCAGCCGCAGTTGCGATATTATCTTCAACAATAAATGATTCTTCAACAACGGTAACATTAAATTTTTCTAATTCCTTTTTCGCTGTTGGGTAAGTGGTTGCAGTCATACCGTCTAATAAACCAAGAGCTCCTAAAATTAGAGCTCCAGAACACATAGAACCTACTAACTGTTTCGATGGATTTATTTTTAGTCTATTAAGATAATTTTCATCCTTATAAAGTCTCCTCGTTCCTGGACCGCTCGCAAATAAAATTGCATCTGCATTCCTTAGTTCATCAATAGACGAATGGATTGGAACTGAAAGACCAGTAACCGAACGATGAATTTCTTTAGTACCATAAATTTGAACATTCCAGTCAGGATGTTTAACACGATTCAATATGTCCCAAGGTAAAAAAACATCAATATCCGTAAAATCATCAAATGCAACAATAGCGATTTCCATTAAATCCTCTCCCTCTCCTAATAAAGAATGACATTTTTTTGGTCAAACTAACCCTGATGTTTATTGAATAAATTCAACAAAAAAGTGCGTTAATTCTTCTTGGATCAATGCAAAGCATCTTTAAGCAAACCAGTTATCATCTTAGTTAATTTGGTAGGGGAAAATCCGAATAAGACTCTCTTTTGCTAGATACCAGTTGAAACAAAGCCTCTCCCTCCAAACATGACAGATTGCTTTTCAATCAACGCACCCGTTAGTTGAAGAAGAAAAGCAAAGTTTATTAAAACCTAATGGGAAGTTTCCTCCAATTTTTAATTATATTCAATTTTTATTTGTGTTTTTATGACGTTGAAATGATTTTGTTTGAGCATATTGTTCAAACCCAATAGACTTGTAAAATTCATAGGTATCCGGGGAAGTACATACCACAATTGCAGTTTTTGCTCCTTTTTCACTCAATGCATTGAGAGCAAGTTTACAAACCGAGCTAGCTAACCCCATTCTCCAAAATCTCGGATCCGTTCCCACAGGTTCCAGTAATCCAACCTTGTTAACTTCATCAAACCAAATTAAACAAAATGCTACTAACTCGCCATTTGGGGATTCTATTACCCAATCAAGAGATGAATCGTAAGGATAGGTATTCATAACATTCAAGTAACTTTCTTCTGTGACTCTTAATGATTGAAATGCAGCCCTATGTACTGCCACTCGTTTCTTTAAATCTTCAGAGCCCTTGATATGTCGAGCATTAAACTTATCCGGCAATTTAACAGGGAAAGGACAGCTATCCAATGAAATTTTTGTTAGGACTTCAGGAGTTTCTTTTACTGTGGTGAATAAAGAATCTTCTAAGGCTGAAATGAGATGAGACTCAGTTTCTAGGACGGTTACCCTTTGTTCATTGGTTTCAGTTATTTTATCAAACCAATCAATGACATCCTGAGATAATTCAGTAAAATTAGGGTCAACTTGAAACATTAAACTGCCCGGTAGTTTTACCCATCCCCAAGCCACTGGTTTATCATCCATTTCCCAAATTGCAGTAATCCATTCATCCTCACGCCCAGCGTGTCGATGGCGTTGCCAAGCTAAATCGCCAATATGGTAATTAGACTCCAGTGTCCATATAGCTTGTGTAAGTTTCTGCATTCGTTTTAAATCACTTGAATCTATATAAGTGCGAATGACAGGTTTACTCATTTATTTAATCTCCTCGATTCTCTTGGTATTTGTAACTATCTGTTTGATATTTTTCCTATGGCCTCCGCTATAAAAAGATCGTATTTAATCAACTTAATCTAATCGCAATGACTGTCCCTAAAATTGAACTCTCCCTTTTTTCCATCAAACATTCACCTATTGATATTCAATAAAGATTTAATTATTCCTACTTGAACTAACCTGCCCGTTAGTTCAATTACTTCAACAAAAAGGTGCGTAATCCTTCTTGGATCAACGCACCCGTTTGTTTAAGTACATTTTTTTCACAATCTACTAATTGTCTCCTTTTTTACTTTGTTTTTATTTCTAATTCAAAAATTTTATTTTCTAATGAACTTAAATGTGTTTTTATAAGTTTCAAAGAAATACCCATTGCTAACATAATCACCCATCTAAGATAAAAACATAAGTCCGTACAGTTCGTCTCATTCGTTTCACTTTTTTGAAATCTCCTACATTTAATCAGTTAAATGGCACGATTGTGAAACGAGTATATTATTTTTTCTTTAACTAACCTTCACCTTTACTTCAATAGAAAGAGCTAATCTCCTTCTTAAAGAAAAGCTCCCGTAAATTGAAAAAAATTATTATTAACTAATCAAACTCAAGCAAATCAGAAATAAATTCATTTATTTTACCTTTTAAAACTACACCGTGCCCCGTACATAAATACTCTACATCGTATTTGGTAATTTTTTTTAACCCTTCGATAAATAAACTAAAATTGTACTGTGCTCTCATTTCATTGTTTTGAGACCATTCAGAAACAAACTGCTTATATTTTTCCTTCTCACAAACACCTATATCTACAACATTACCGCTCAATGGTTCTCCAAAAAAACAGATATGGTCTCCGCAAAATAACACTTTGCTTCTACGGTGATATAGTAAAACAGAACCTTTAGTATGGTGTCCAAGGAGAACACATTCTAAATTAGTTACAGTTGGACCGATATCTGGAAGTTTCCTATTTAATTTATTTCTAATATTTTCTGGAATTAATTCTAAATCCTGATTATGAATATAACCTTCAATTTCGCCTAAAAATTGAATTGCTCCAATATGATCTTTGTGACCGTGCGTGGCAATAAAATGAGTTATATCACTTTTAAAAATTCCTTTCTTTTTTAGTGAGGAAAACAGGAAGTGAGAATGTTCTTCCTTCCCTGAATCAATAAGAATAATATTATTGTTCTCGAGCAACAAATAGCAGTTATTATAAGAGTTCCAAGATTCATCCCAAACTAAAAAGGCATATACATTATTAGCTACTTCCTCCAAATATGTTTTCATTTTATCCCCCCATAATCTGCAATTTTTATTTATATATTCCGCTCAATTTTTATTAATACCTTCTTTAACTAACCTGCCCGTTAGTACAATGACTTCAACAAAAAGGTGCGTAATCCTTCTTGGATCAACGCACCCGTTAGTTGAAAAAATTTTTTAATATTTTATATCCTTATGTTAAACGTGAATGTGCTAAATGTACCAAGGATTCCTAATCCTTCTATTAAAAGGACACTGCCATCTTCATAATACAGTTTAACACCAATCTTATTAATAAAAAAATAATCGTCTATTGTTCTATCAGCTACTGTTAAATTATCGTTACCATTTATACATTTATCCCCAACGCACTCTATATCATGTTTATTTGATAGCCATTCATTAAAACTTTCTGGAGAAGGTTTTGACAATGTTAGGATTAGAAAAAATATAATTAGAGCTAAAGTAAAGAAAATAATTCGTTTTTTATTCATAAATTCCCTCCCTAAATTGAATATAATTACCAATAATTACATTTTACACTATGATATTTAAGGAATCCTATTAAAACTTTAACTATCTGCTTCGTTAGCACAATTAGCACCCGTACTTATTGTACAATGACACCTGTACCTTTAAAGAACGTTTAAACTATAAACTTTGTAAACCAAGCTATGTATCTTGCTCCCCATACGAACAAAAATTGGGCAAGTATTGTGCCTAATAACCTTGAAGTTACCATCATTAACGACATATTTTTCAACTTATTGTAGCTTCCTCTCTGATTAACCACATCGTCTGCTATTACAGAGATTTTGGGGTCAATAAAAATAACTAAAAGTATGGTTGCTACCCCATTTATTAAACCTGATGCCATAATTGCTGTAGAAGCTCTTTCTGGGGATAGTAAAGCGGCATATAGTGCAGATAATACACCGATTGTATAGATTGCAGTTATTATCATATTTACACAAAATAGATTTATTGGAATATCCTTAACTCTTGTATCCCGAAGGTATGAAAACTTAGGTAGACTAAAATGTGTTACGCCACGCTTTATGTAATGTAAAGAAAATATCCTTTTAATTAAGGAAGGAACAGACCCTTTTTCCTCTGATAAATATATGATCGCCCTTGAAAATAAAGCTATAAAAGTAGGGAGTAGAATTATTCCAAATACTGTTCCAACCGTTGAAGCGCCAATGAGAATTCGAAATTGAGTTTCTACAAACTCCAGAGCGTTTTCCTTTGGAGCAGTGTCAATTAGACTACCAGTAAAAGGTTGTTGCATCATATTCGCAAGTCTAGAAACGATGACCATTATGTTAAACAGAGATAAGGCGGACGCGATCATTTTTACTCTTGCACCTGATAACCTCACAGCATATGCAAGAGTTTCTATCGAATGTATGATAAAAATAAACAAAGCAATAAATAATGATTTTTCAGTTATGAACTCCATACAGTACCTTCTTTATACAAATTTAATACCCTGATTTTACTATAACCTTCATCATTCTTCTTCCACTAATCTGCTTCGTTACTTGAATAAGGAAAAAGCGATCCTTCGCAATGGAAGACTCGTACTCTGTTAATTGAACAAAAATGTATTTCATAATGTAGTTATTTTTTTAATTTTAACACTATAAAGTCAGTTCCCCTATTTCTATAACCTTCTAAAAGTATCCTGTCCCGTTAGCTTAACAAGGAAAAAGACCGCAGCCGCGATCTTAACTTTAACTATTTCACCTGTTAGTTCAATAAGAAATATTGGCTTCGTGTGAAAAGTTCGCACAAGCCCACTCACCCTCTCTATTAAACAACTCATATACAGTCTCACGGTCCATTGGTGGTTCCTCTATCCATTTTAGCAGGGTAAGAATAATAGATTTTTTTTCTGGAAAGTGATGGATAAAGACTTCTGATTGCTCGTGAAGTCGTGTCGTCCAAATCTGAGAACGCACCATCACCATTGAATAGAATGTTCGAATGAGTTTACGGGCGAAGCCTTGCGAAATTATTTTAATCTCCTCGTTTGAAGCTGTTTTAAACTTATTTAACGTCCGATTAAGACTCTCACAAATATCTCCGTTGAATCGAATGGCTATCTCTGATGTAAGTTTGTAGGGACCAAATCGTTCCCCTAAATCCTCTCCATACACACAAATACAGAGTTCCTTAAGAAATGCATTTTCGTAGTAATTTGAGGGGTCAACCGTATAGTCGTAATATGCAACAGCAATACCAACATCACGAACCATAAACCGATACTTTTGTGACAGTTCCCGAGCCAGGTTCTTTAACTCAGCTATATTAACGGCACTAAGTTTGCCATCAAACAGAGCGATAAGGTCTAAATCTGATTTTAAAGCTATGGCTTCACCTCTGGCTACGCTACCGTACACATAAACACTGTGCAATTGTTTAGGAAATAAATTTTTAAGACTATCAACTGATTGTCGGATGCAGGGCACATAGACATTATTAATTTTATCTTTACTTACATCGCTTACAATAAATCCATTAGGGTCTAGACCATATCCAGCTTTTAAAATCACTATTTCATCACTCCCCTCTCCTATCATCCTAACATCTTCCTAATTATTCCACCAAGATAATATAAAAAAGCAGCTTCGTTAGCTTAATAAAACTTAAATAAAAAAGTTCACTTATCCTTCTTGAATCAACGCACCCTTTAGTTTAATAAACTAAGTCATTTCTTACTGTAAATATACCGATACCCCAAATATATAATCAATATTGCTATGAAAGTAATAATCAAATTTTCTATTAACACTACCTACTATTTTGACACAGACTAAAGGTAATCAAAGTTTAAGGACATGAATGGTTGCGTAAATCATGCAACTTTACTGAATATTTTTTATATAGTAGGTAAAGATAAAGTTGCTAAAATTAATATAACGTCATATTTGGGAAGGAATTTTATGAACTCGACATTTTGGAGCAGTACGATATGGTATGTTCTCCTTGGTATCACTACGTTCCTTGAATTGGTTATTATTTTGATAAAAGTAAAGGACCGTAAACATGTTATATCTCTATTTTTAACGATAAGTGGAATTACTTTTATTTGTTTTGAAATGGCAATATTAATGTGTTTTAAAGCATACGTTTATTATCCAAAAATTTTTTCAAATCAGCATGATGATTCCGTTGTAGGAAATTTATTCTCTCAATTCTCAGTGACCTCATCTGCAATCCTCATCACTCTCTTAAATCTTAGATTTTACTGGTATTTCCTTATCGCTGCAGTTTACGCAGTAATTGAAGAATTGTTTGTACATCTAGGAATATATAAGCAAAACTGGTATCAAACATGGATGACTTTTATTGGTCTTCTTAGTTTATTCTGGATTACCAAAAGAATAAATCACATTATGTTAAAAAACTTTGGTCGTGTTTGGCGCTATCTATTTATTTTCTTAGGGTTGTGCACGTTGCATTTACATACTATTACTTGGGCTTTCAAGGTTATTGGTATTCGCAAATTAAATGAATGTCTGCTTACGGATAATGATTGCAGTATTGTTGTTATCGCTGGGATTTATATGTTGGTTCTAGGGATTATTTCACTCATCATTTATTTCACAAACATCAAGTGGACGTGGAAAATTGGTGGGATATGTATTCTTTATTTGGCTCATTATATTGCAGAGCAATATCAATTGCTAATGAGCGCGAAAGGTTCGTTTTTTATTTCAACTACCATTAGTATTTGGGGTATGTTTCTGTATATTTTTATCCTTGATTGGTTGTATCCAAAGTCTTAATGCACCAATATTCTCTCATACATTAAGAGGAAATTTTAGATTGGAATTTACATAATCAGTCTTAGGGGTAACCGTTTTCTATTCAACTATCCTGCTCCTTTAGTTTAATAACTTCAACAAAAAAGTACGTTAATCTTTCTTGGATCAAAGCACCCGTTAATGTAATAAGCTGTTTTAAATATCGCCAAAAATGTGACCTTCATTCTCTAATACGACTACTGCATTTTCAATTGAATGACTTTTAACAAGTAGGTAATCAGTATTAAAGGTTGAAATAGCAAAGATACTAATATTATTTTCGGCTAATGGATTCGCTAATGAAGATAATATTCCAGTTAAGCTAAAGTCTAAAACTCCCTCTACTTTTATACACTTCCAATCGTTTTCCACATCTTTAAATGCTTCATTCATCGGTATACTTTCAGAGGGACACACGATAGATAGTTCTTCATCTGTTCGTGTAATAGAAAATAATTCGGAGTTTAATGCCCACAATGGTAATGTTTCAGTTGGAGGAAATTTCACAACGGCAAAATTTGAATCTAAAATTTTTAATTTCATATTTTCAGCACTCCTTTTAGATGTTATTTTAACATTTATTCTCTCAAACTGTTATTTCACTAACCTGCTTCATCAGTAGAATAAAGAGACAGTTTTATTTTTTCATTTCCCACTCTAAGTCTTCATTCATAATCACTTTTTCAAGTATGTTCTCATCTATGATTTTAAAAAGTCCATACCCTATTTGTACTTCACCTTCACCGAAAACAATACCATCAACTTTTGAATCGGTATAAAATGTAAGCCAGTATTCAGTGCCAGGAGTTCTATCGTTCCTCTTTAATTTCATATCAGAAGGCTCTTCTAATAGTCTTCTTATAGTATTTTCATCAGTTATGGAAGCAGTCTTCTGTACATAACCTTGTTTATCTCTTGTTGTCCAAAGGATTTCAATTTTATTTACTTGATCCCCCTCACTTAACATATCCGACACAGCTTCATCATAATTAGTGTATTTCATTCTATCCAAGATAGATATAAGTCCAACAATAATTAGTTTAAGTACATTATTTCACAAACTTTTATACACGTTTTTTCATAGATTACCTTTCCAGTGAGTTAAGCATAGTACAGGAAAGGTTAAAGCTAAAGAAATTTATACAGTGATGGGTTAATTTTATCTACCAGTCTATATTTTTTTCAGAGAGGGTGGTCTAAAGAGTTAACAGTAACAGGCATATAAGTAGGAGATAACTGGAAATAGAGGGGAATTTAGGTTATACTTTAAATAGTTTTTAAATTTGGTGGTGATTAAAATTAATAGACTAATTCCTTTTTTCATATTTTCCGTTATTGCTGTATTACTTATCGGTTGTACTAATAAAACAAGTGAAGTTGAATCACCTAAAGATTTAAATATTAAGAACCCCATCATTGTGAAGAATGGCAATCAGGAATTTAAAATTATACCCTTTTATACTCAAGTATTAGATTACATAGACAGCGTTTCAGAAATTGAACAACACGAGAAGATGGAAGAACATTACTATCAAAAAGTTGTCGAACCATTTCAATTAGATACTTTAGGTAAAGGAGAGGGGTATTGGATAAAGAACCTTTATGCTTTTGCAACTCCTAAAAACACTAAAACTTTAGAGGAATTTGTTTATTCTCTAATTAATAATCAAGATGAAATAAATAAAATAATAGAACAAGCCTTGATTAAATCATCTAATACCCTTCCAGGCGAGAATAAGAGAGTGTATTTATTTCCTCCTAATCCGGATAACATGGATGGTATCAATTTAATGGGTGGCGCTTCTGGGAACGCAGTTAGTAAGGATGTAATCATAATACGGATTGATCCATCTTCATTTAAAGAGGATTTGTTGGAGTATGCTGTTGCACATGAATATCATCATACTATATATATGGAGAGCGGAAATGTAAACTGGAATAACACTTTATTAGATTCAATTATTCTCGAAGGAAAAGCGGACACTTTTGCCAAAAGTCTGTACCCCGATATTACTATACCGTGGATAGAACCTCTTTCAGCCCAAAAAGAAAAAGAGGTATGGGAGCATTTGGAAGAAGATTTATGGTCAATTGACCTTGACCAATCATTATATCGCGATTATTTTGGAAATCCAAACAAAGGATTCCCCCGTTGGACTAACTACAAAATTGGATACCAAATCATGAATTCCTTTTTGGAAAATAACTCTTCCGTCTCGGTCCATGACTGGACACTATTATCTGCGGAGGAGATTTTATCAAATAGTAAATATGGAGATAGGATTTCAAAATAAAAGTTTATTTAGATTCTTGCAAAGGAAGAGATATTCTGACTTTGCTTTTTTGTTTTGCATTTTCTGTCTACTTAATTATAAAGCTGTTTTTTTCTTCTTCAACTAACCTGCCCTTTAGTTGAATATTTTCAACAAAAAAGTGCATTAATCATCTTGGATCAAAGCACCCGATAGTGAAATAACGACAGAAATGAGTATTTTCACTATTACAATCACAAACGAATGAAGGCAAAATTAAAAGACCTGAGTCCAGTGAAATATTGAACTCAAGTCTTAAAATTCACTTAACATATTTGCCTAACAAATGGTGCAGTTCACCTAAGGTAATCGCTTCGCAAGTTTATTATGCTTTGCTAAGGGTAAAAGTTTCGTTAACTCTTCCTACTTCAAAACCTGCATCATTCTTTACAATTGATGGTTTTAATTCTCGTAATCTCGTAATGGTTTCACTATTATAATATCCAATCTGTTCGAGAATGGAGGCTACGATGTTTGGCCAGACGTCTTCTGAACCATTTAATACCTTTAATGCAAAACCGAATTTTTCTTTTTTCAACCCGAAGCAGTAGACTCCTTGTGCGCCTCCTTTGGCAACAATGTTATCATCCTGCAGCAAAATAGAACAAATGAATTGATGTGACGCGACCATGTTAGGATGTGTATTCATAATGGCGGTCATTTCTGTAATAGCTTTTTGTAATTGTTGGTCTTCAATTAAATTTGGACATGCTAATTTCAAGTAGGAAATTGCCATGTTTTTTAATGGAATCGCAAAAACAGGTACACCACAACCATCCAATCCACTCTTAATCTCAGAAACTGGTACTTCAGATAATGTAGAAATGATCTTCAAAATTTGTTGTTGAAGTGGATGACTCACTTTCCAATAACCCTCGACTGGGTAGCCTAATTCACGGCAAACCGTGATAAAACCGATATGTTTACCAGAGCAATTATGGAAGAGCCTTCTTTTTTCAATGCCCTTTCGTAGCATGTCCTCTTTCGGTTTTGTATTCAAAGGATAGGAAGGAGGACAAAACAGTTCTTCTTCATCAACAGGTAGTTTTTGTAACATTGTTTCTAGGGCAGCGATATGGTAATCCTCACCCCTGTGAGAGGCGGTGAACAAAGCAGCCTCTTCTGTTGTCAGACTGTATTTCGTGACAATATTCGCCAAAAATACAGGTATCGCTTGTAATGGTTTAGATGCTGAACGATAATACGTGTAATGATCTTGACTTCCTAAATGATAAGTTGTTTCTAGTCGTTCATTCACACCACAAATAATTCCTGTATGAACATTCTCAGTCAATCCAGCCCTTGTTTCTTCTACTAAAGGTATAAGATACATTTTTAAGCTCCTTGCATCATAATTTAAAGACAACTATTTACTCTATATCCAGCAACTTATTCTGTGCCTGTATCGCTGCACCAAGGACGACTCCACGATTACTAAACTGTGAATATACAATTTTTGTCTTTTCTTTTAACGGCTCCCAAATGTATAAATCGCACTTTTGTTCAATTGCTTCTTTTATTTCAGGGAATTTTTCTATTGTATTCCCACTCAGAATAATAACCTCTGGGTTGTAAATAGATAATATATTACTTATCGCAAGGGCAATATACATTGCCGTTCGATCTAATAAATTTACTGCCCACGATTCCCCATTTCGGTAAGCATCGAATACATCATCGATTGAGTCCAGATCCTTTACCTTCCGACCATCAGCCAAAATTGCACCTTCAGAAATATACGTTGCAAGGCAACCAATTTTTCCACAATTGCACACGTTTCCGGTCGGATTTACCATTGTATGTCCAATTTCACCTGCATTATTTGATTCTCCCCGGTAAATTTCACCGTTCAAAATAATGGCAGCTCCTATTCCTGAACCAATACCAACTAAGACTGCATTTTGTGAGTCCTTTGCCATTCCCAAAAAATTCTCAGCAACCACTTTCATTTTCAACTCATTGTCAACAATTACATTAAATGAAGTGAGCTGTTTTAGGTCTTCAGCCAGTTTTACATTTTTCCATTTCAGCTGATCTGACACTTTTACAACTCCATTTTTGTAATCAATATAGCCCGGTAATCCAATGGCTAATCCAATAATTTTCGTAGAAGGAATGTTATTAATTTCTATTAATTCCTCTATATTTTTCTTTAACTTTTGTAGGGTATCTTCATACCTTTCTATGGCATCTCTATAAAAGCTTTCAAATGCAATTATTTCTCCCACATAGTTTACGACACCAATTTTCACGTTAAACTTATCAAGCTCAATCCCGATTGTATAAAGAACGCTTCCACATACATCAAGTAATGTCGCTCTCCTACCAACACCAGAAGTAACGAGTTCTGTCTCCCTCACAAACCCTTGCTCGTGTAATTCGTTTACTATCCTAGTAATTGATGTAGGACTCATTCCTGTTATTTTGGCAATTTCCATTCTTGATACAGGAGAGTTTCTTTTTATGATATCTAGCACTAAGTTTTTGTTTTGTTTTTTCATTAAAAACTGGTCGTGTTTTTCCATTCAAATACCTCTTTAACATAATATTGATCCAATTTATATAGCTTTTAAGGAATCATGTTAATTCTTTCATAAAAGAACTAACATCATTCGTTAATATAACATCCTAAAGAGAACTCCTCCTCTTTAGGATGTTTTAACTGGGATAGGACTTACTTACTATTGTATCAGTTTTATTTGAATTTTTTAATAAACGTAATAGCCTCAGAGATGTCTTTAACTGGTCTTGTATCGACTTCTCGTTCAATAGTTAAATAACCGTTATAATTTATTTCCCGTAAGGCCGCGAAGTAATTTGGAAAATCAACAGCACCTTTACCTAGTGGCAACTCTCTAAAATACTCACCAGATGCAACCATCTTGGCAATTTTTTCATGGTCTGTACCACATCCATATCCAAGTGCACCATATACATCACGGGGATCAACTGGTTTTATTTGAACTCCATCCTTTACGTGAGTATGAACGATATACTCTTTTAAGAGCTTTACACCTTCAACGGGGTCATCACCCGTTACCATGACCATATTCGCAGGGTCAAAATTTACCGAAACTCCATTTGTACTTAAGCTATCCAAAAACGTTTTCAATCTTAAAGCTGTTTCTGGACCCGTTTCAATAGCAAAGAAGGCATCCATTCCTTTTGCATAAAACCCTAATTCTTCGCAAGCCTTTTGCATACTTTCATATACATGACTGTCTTTTTCTTCAGGCACAATCCCGATATGCGTTGTCACAATATTTGTACCGAGTTCAACAGCTAGATCCAAAATTCGTTTTGACTTTTCAACTTTCCATTTGTTTTGTTGGTGATCTTGAAAACCAAGACCACCCAAATCTCCACAAAGTGCAGAGATTTCTAGCCCTAATGACTCGATATAGGATTTTAATTCCTTACGTGTGGCTGAATTTAAATTCTCCGGTGCCATTTCACCATCAACAGCATAAATTTGGACACCATCAGCTCCCATTTCTTTTGCTACTTTTAATCCTTCTAGAAGAGGTAGTTTAAGACTATCGACAATTATCCCAATTTTATTTGCCACTTTTACATTTTGCATCTGTTAAAATGTCACCTCACATTTCTTTTCGGAGGCTTCGTAAATTCCAGCAAGTATTTTCATAATTTCAACACCATCTTCCACAGGTGCAATTGGTTTCGTCCCAGATAAACAACTGGTTACAAATGAATCAATTTCATTTTGAAACGCATTTGAAAAATCAAATGTTAGGTGATCAATCTGTGGTTGAATGTTAAGAATTGTATCTTTCTCTTCGCTAATTAATACTAACTCTGGCTCGAGTTCAGCCCCGCCTTTTGTACCAAATAACTTCACCTGTATTTCATCCTTCTTAGCATGTAGGGTGAAAGATACATCTACAAATAAGGAAGCACCATTCTCAAATGTAATCAGGGCATTCGCCAAATCTTCAACCGTATTTTTTTCTTTATCATAGTCTGCTGCTTTATAAAAGCTTAAATTCTCTACGTTTCCACGATTGCCAAGCTGATTATACGTATTTCCAGAGATGGACTTCACTTTTGGACGCCCCATTAGATACCAACATATATCAATAACATGAACACCAAGATCGATTAATGGTCCCCCGCCTGAACGTTCTTTATCGGCAAACCATCCACCTGGGTTTCCCAAACGTCGTAGGCATGATGCTTTAGCATAATAAATTTCACCTAATTTTCCATTATCAATAAAAGATTTTAATACTTTCGTATTCGTTGCAAATCTTCTTACAAAACCAACTTGAAATGTTTTATTATATTTACGCGTTGCCTCTTCAACCTTTAAAGCCTCTTCAACAGTCATTGACAGTGGTTTTTCAACGAGAACATGTTTGCCACCTTTAAGGGCGCCTATTGAAATTTCAGCATGCGTATTATTCCAGGTACAAATACTTACTGCATCCACATTAGGGTCATTAAAAACTTCCTCCAAAGTGTCATAGACATTCCTTATTCCGTACTGCTCAGCTTTTTCTAATGCTCTTTCTTTTGAATAATCGTAAACACCGTACAAAATGACATTTGGGTTGTTCGCATAAGATTGAAAATGCATATTAGAAATTGAACCGGTACCAATCACACATACTCGTAATCTATTCATATTGATCCACCCTTTCAAGGTTGTTATATGCTATCATTATTATTCCACTTCATTCCAAAGCCTTCTTACGTTATCCATTCCAATTTTAGAACCGATTTTACTATCTTCCATACCTTCAAATTCCACAGTTAAATAGCCATCATAGCCTGATCTTTTAACAATTTTCATAATCTCGCGGATGTTTAAATCTCCATGACCAACAATTGCTCCACGTAAATAATTTTCATTTACTGTCCTGAACCAAACACCATCTCCGGGGTTTTCATAGTAAGGACGAATATAGAAGTCTTTAAAATGAACAGTTGCAGCGTATTTAATATTTTTCTTAACTCCAACCAGTGGATCTTCATCAATACAAAGGAAATTTCCAACATCAAGTGTTGTTTTGAAATTTTCACGATTCACTGCATGAATGATACGTTGTACACGGTCACTAGTTTGAACATTAAATCCATGGTTTTCAATTGTAGTTGTAATACCAAATTGGGCTGCATAATCAGCAACAAGCTGGCTACCTTCAACTAATTTTGAAAAATGCTTATCAAAATAATGAATGGTCATATCTTCTTTTGGTAAGGTAAACGCTGTTACATCGTGCCTCATTATCTTAATTCCTAGACGATTCACAATATCAACATGTTTTTTCAGACGCTCAACTTCCTCCTCAAACGCTTCTTGAGTTTCTTGAACAAAATTTGCGGGTAAAGAATAAGCTGAAAGCTCAATACCTAAGGATGCCGCCTTTTCTTTAATTTGATCTGCTAATTCTACATTATCTACGACAGAGAAACCGTATGGGACGATTTCCATATGCTCTCCACCATTATCAGCGATCCATTGGATTACATCTAATACTGTCATCTTTTCATCTCTTAATTCTCTTACTAAACTGTATGTACTTAAACCAACTTTCATCATTATCACTCCTATTAATTTTTGTTTACTAAAAATAAGCTAAATCTACTATTCTACTAAATGACATGCGATAAAATGATCTGCTTCTGCACCTTTTTTTACTTTAGGTTCCGTAACTTTACAAATATCCATAGCAACTGGGCATCGAGTATGAAACTTGCAACCTGTAGGGGGATTTACTGGACTAGGTATATCACCTTGTAAAATAATTCTTTCTCTCCTTAATCTCGGGTCAGGAATCGGGATTGAGGACAATAATGCTTTTGTATACGGATGTTTTGGCTCAGAAAATATAACCTCTTGCGGTCCAGACTCGACAATCGTTCCTAAATACATAACCCCGATATGGTCGCTAATATGTTCAACAACACTTAGGTCATGTGAAATGAACAAATAGGTTAAGTTATATTCAACCTGTAAATCCTTCAATAAATTTAATATTTGAGATTGTATCGATACGTCTAATGCTGATACTGGTTCATCTGCGATAATGAGTCGCGGTTTCATAATAAGTGCTCGAGCAATACCAATACGTTGGCGTTGGCCACCACTAAACTCATGAGCATAACGATCAGCGTGATAATTGCTTAATCCAACTACTTCTAAAATTTCAGATACTTGCTTATTTCGTTCCTCTTTTGATAGATTTGTATGAATAACAAGAGGCTCAGCTACGATATCCCGTACTTTCATTCTTGGGTTCAGAGAGGCATATGGATCTTGAAATATCATTTGAACCTTTTTTCTCATAGCTTTTAACTGAGCTTCTTTTCTTTTAGAGACTTCTTCTCCATCAATCCAAATTTCACCTTCACTTGGTGAAAGTAACCTTGAAATCAATCTTCCTGTTGTTGACTTACCACACCCACTTTCACCGACAAGGCTAAATGTCTTACCTTCAGGAATCTCGAATGAAACATCATGAACAGCCTTCAACATTTTCTTTTTTCGAAACATGCCATTGGGAATTTCAAAGGACTTTTTTAACCCAGCTACTTTTAAAAGAGTATTAGACAAGAATGTCCCCCCTCTCCTCTTTATATAGCCAACACCTACAGGATCTATTTTTTTCTAGTGTCATAACAGGTGGTTCTTCTTCAAAACAAATTGGCATGGCATCGTTACATCTTGGGGCGAATTTGCATCCCTTTGGTAGATTACTAGGATCTGGAACATTCCCTCTAATAGAATCAAGTTTATCCCTTTTTTGACCAAGTTTTGGTATAGAACCGATTAATCCTTTCGTGTAAGGGTGTCTTGGGCTTTCAAATAAATCAAACACATCCGCCTCTTCCACTACTTTTCCAGCATACATTACAACAACTCGATCACACATCTCTGCCACAACACCTAAGTCATGTGTAATCAGTAGCATTGACATATTTTCTCTTTTTTGGAGCTGTTTCATTAAATCCAATATTTGAGCTTGGATTGTCACATCAAGTGCGGTTGTTGGCTCATCAGCAATTAATAGTTGAGGATTGCAAGAAATCGCCATTGCTATCATGATTCTTTGTCTCATCCCACCAGATAGCTGATGCGGAAACTCGTAAATGATTTCCTCGGCACGTGGAATACCTACCTTTTGTAAGATCGAGATTGCATGCTCCTTTGCCTGATTTTCCTTATATCCCAAATGAAGTCTAATCGGCTCCATCAATTGTTCCCCGATTTTCATAACAGGATTCAGGGATGTCATTGGCTCTTGGAAAATCATCGCAATTTGTTTTCCACGAATTTTTCTCATTTCACTTTCAGATTTATTCGTTAGATCTCGGCCATTAAATGTAATAGTTCCTCCACTTATTTCACCAGTCGTTCCTTTAAACAGTTTCATGATTGATAGTGATGTTAGGCTTTTTCCACTACCCGATTCACCGACAAGACCAAGAACCTCACCTTTATTTATATGAAAGTTCACGCCATGTAAGATTTTTATTTTTTGTTTTTCCTTCTTGAATTCGGTTTCAAGTCCTTCTACTTGTAGTAACATCTCCATCCTCTTCAAACTCCCTTATTCATTCTTCGTTTTAGGATCTAAAACATCACGTAAACCATCTCCAACAAGGTTGAAAGCCAAAACTGTTAAAAAGATGGCAATTCCAGGCATCATCACCACGTGTGAGGACGTACCTAAATAATCACGCCCGAGACTTAACATCGCTCCCCAATCTGGTGTTTCTGGACTTGCTCCTAAACCAAGGAAGCTTAAACTTGACGCAGCTAATATAGCTGTCCCTATCCTCATTGATATAAAGACTATTAAACTACCAAGAGATTCAGGAAAAATATGTTTGAACATTATCCTAAAATGCGATGCCCCCATCGATTTTGCAGCTTCAACAAAAACGGTTTCTTTCCCCTCTAAGGTTGATCCTCTAACCAATCTTGCAAAGGAAGGGATGCTAAATACGGATACGGCGATCACCACATTCGTTAGTCCTGGACCTAAAATGGCTACAATCGCAATAGCTAATAATAGATCCGGAAATGCGAACATTACATCACTGGATCTCATGATGAGGCGATCTAACCATCCACCGAAATAACCACTTAATAGCCCAAGAATTGTTCCTGCGATAGCCCCTAACAATACAGAAAGAAAGCTAACACTCAACGAAATTCTTGCACCCACTAGTAATCGACTAAAAATATCGCGACCATATTCATCTGTTCCTGCAAAGTGCTCCTTACTGGGGCCTTGTAATGTTTCATTGTAGTTGGGTTCATATGGATCGTATGGAGTAATGTATGGACCAATAATGGCAATTATTATTAACAATAAAATAAAGATACTTGCCCAAAATGCCGTCTTTTGTCTTTTCCAATTATTCCAAAATTCTTTTGTTGGAGAATACTTATTTTCTTTTATCACGATACTGCTATTACTTACTTCCCTAGAAACTTCCATATCTACCCTCCTCTATGCTACATAACGGATTTTCGGATTGAGAAAACTATAAAGAATATCGACAAATAAATTCACAAGAATAAACTCAATGGAAAACAATAATAACTCAGCTTGGATTACTGGGTAATCCCTAAATGAGATAGAATCAATTAGTAACCGTCCCATTCCAGGAAAGCTAAAAACGGTCTCTACTACGACAGATCCCCCTAACAAGAATCCAAATTGTAATCCTGCAATCGTAACCACTGGAATTAGTGAGTTTCGTAACGCGTGTTTTGGAATAACAACTGTCTCTTTTAAGCCTTTTGCACGCCCAGTTCGAATATAGTCTGCCTTAAGTGTTTCAAGCAATGATGATCGAGTAAAGCGTGCGAGCATCGACATTATTCCTGCTCCTAATGTGATAGAGGGTAAAACATAACTTTTCCATCCTTCTGCTCCACCAGTCGGAAACCATCCTAGCTGAACAGAAAAAATCTGAATTAGAATTAGCCCTAACCAAAAACCTGGCAATGAAATCCCAGATACAGCCGTAACCATCCCTAAGTAATCTGGCCATTTATTTTTAAATACAGCTGAAAAGGTACCTATAAGTAATCCGAAAATTAACGCCCATACCATACTAAATAAAGTCAAATAAATGGATGGCATAAAGCGATCAACAAACATATCCATAACTGGTAATCCAGTTTTTAGGGAAGTACCTAGATCACCTTGAAACAAATTGCTCATATATGTAATATATTGTTCCAATATTGGTTTATCGAGGCCTAGCTCGGCTCGAATGATATTCACCTCTTCTAATGAGGCATCTTTACCAGCAACCAATCTTGCAGGATCTCCTGGGATTAAGTGAGTAAAAAAGAAGATTAATATCGAAACAACGAATAGGATAGGAATCATTTCGATGATCCGTTTTAAAATATATTGGAGCACATTTGCTAACCCCTTTCATAAGAAGGAAAGAAGCATTGGGATTACATCCCTCCGCCCCTTTTTTACTATTACTTACTGTTTTTTCACTTTAGATTTGCATCTGTTACATTAATACTGCCTGTCGGAGTAACAAACACACCTTCAATATTCGCTCTTGTCCCTGCTAAGATTTCATCAACTCCAAGGAAAATCCAAGGTGCGTCTTGATAGATTGTTGATTGGATATCACTATAGAATTGTGCCTGTTTGCTCTCATCTGCTGTTACATTAGCTTCTTCAATCCATTTATCCACTTGATCATTTTTATAGTAAGCAGTATTGGCGCCATTCGGAGGGAACGACCCACTGTAGAATAATGGTTTTGTCGCATTTGTAATGTCAGATGGATATGCTGACCAGCTTACATACCACATTTGTACTTTGGCTTCTTCAGGTGTTTGTGGTCCGTAAATCTCGTTTGAAAGTGTTCCTTCTTCCATCGATTTTATTTCTAAATCAACTCCAATTTCTTTTAATTGTTGTTGAACAAATTGCATACCTTTCATTGTATCTGAGTTTGTATTTCCCCATATTTCCGCCTTAAAGCCATCTTCATAACCTGCTTCTTTTAATAATTCTTTTGCTTTCTCAATATTTTGATCGTACACTTCCTGTTTTTGGTAATGTAGTGTCTTGCTAGGAATAATAGAATCTAATGGTAATCCAAATCCTGCGTTTACTACTTTAATAAACGCATCTTTACTTACAGCATAGTTAAGAGCTTGACGAACCCGAGGATCATTAAATGGTTCTTTCATTGTGTTAATTGATACATAACGTGCGATTGTAGAAGGTATTTTATGAATAACTATGTCGTCATTCCCTTCCAACTCTTTCAAGTTTTGATTTGGTAAAGGATAAATTAAGTGAGCTTCACCCGTTTTTAGCATGGCTACACGTGAACCATTTTCCGGCACAGGTTTATACGTAATTGTCTTCACACGATCTGCTTCACTCCAATATTCGTCAAAACGCTCGACTGTTAAATGATCACCTTGAACCCATTCAACAAATTTGAAAGGACCTGTACCGACTGGATTTTTACCAATCTCCTCACTTCCCTTTTCTAGGAGCTTAGGGCTCAGCATTTTAGCTGAAATAAATCTTGTTAACATTCCACTATAAGGCTCCTCTAATGTTACTTTAATCTCATAGTCATCTACGACTTCTACATTTGTCACAAGATTAAATCCACGACTACTTAAACGAAGGCTATCATCGTTGATTATTCTTTCAAAGTTGGCCTTTACAACCTCGGCATTGAACACTTCACCATCATGAAACTTTACACCTTCACGAAGCTTAAAAGTGTATGTTAATGCATCATCACTTATGGTATGTTCTTTAGCTAGTAGATTAATAATCTTTCCTTCCTCATCAGTACCTAGTAGACCCTCCAACATTGCAGACTGTACGGATCCTGAATTTGTATCTCCTGTATCATGTGGGTCCATTGAGATGAAGTTTTCATTCACTGCTATTACTAATTCTTTCGCTTCCGATTTGGTGGTATCTCCACCATCATTCTCTTGCCCACCACTTTCTTTACTAGAACATCCTACAAACAATACCGACGAAACTAAAACAATCAACAGCGTCTTCCAAAAATTTTCCTTTCTCAAATGACTTCCCCCTTGTTTGTTTTTTTCAGGTATTTCGTCTAGTTGTAGTTATTTCTCCCCCGTACACCTGACAAATCATGATTATCATTACTTCTATCTCCTCTGTTAATTTCCAGAATCATCGATATGAGTAATCCTAAATTCTTTCTAATTTAGTTCACCATGTTAATAAATAACTAAAAATATCCCCAAACAACTAAATATACAGGCTATATTTAGTTTAATTACTCCACTGGTGAAATTAATTAGGAATTTATTGCTATTATAACCTGAGTTTTATACGTTTACAACGTATTTTTTTGTAAAACGTGAATTTTTTGAATATATTTTATATACAGCCGTATTTTGAATTGTTTCTCTCTTTTTCTCACTCTTGTTTTTATATAACCGACTACCTTCTAACAAACTATATAGACTAAGTGAATTACAATTGAACTATAAATGCTGAAGAACTTTTTTTATTTTTGCCACCCCGTTGCACTATCAGATTTTAACATAATATCCATATTCGATATTCACTTAAACTGCAGCGTTAGTTTAGTAACTTCAACAAAAAAGATGCATTAATCCTTCATGGATCAACGCACCCATTACTTTAAGTACAATCTTACATTCACAAAAACAGGCGATAACCCTTCTTGGTCTATCGCACAGTTACTTCAATAAGAGGATTATAATTTCTTTTCAAAATAGGATAAGGAGAGTTGTTCATTTACTATGATCTCTTTAATAGTTTGAAATCCATTCTTTTTATAAAAACTAACTGCTGGAATATTTTTAGAACCTGTTGCTACCTTTATTGTTTCAACCTCGAACTTAGTTTCAATGAAATTTAATAGCAACTGTGCAATTCCCTTTCTAAAATGGTTTGAATGTACGATTAACCTATGGATATCAACTTCATCTTCTGCTACTTTTATAGATATTACTCCGCATAGTTTTTCATTTTCATAATAACCAAAGAACGTTTCTCCGCAAAGCTGCAAAGTATAAACTGTATCCTTTAATGGTGGTATTTCATATGAACCAATTATTTCTGCCTCTACCTTATATGATGGTATTTGAATGTTTAAAACATCTTCAGCATTTTTTCTATTACTTATGTCAATTATTTTAATCAAGGTATGAACTGACCTAGCCAAATGAGACATATATAAAACACCTATCCATATTAAATTTAACACTTTTTCATTAATTTGA